>CACYBR010000149.1 GCA_902772705.1 uncultured Planctomycetota bacterium | reverse complement strand
CCGTTATAGAAGGTCAGTCCGTTCGGGTCGTTTGTCCATCCGAATCTCGGTGAGAAATGGAACTGCGGACGCAGCTTTTCGTGATACGCTTTGGAGTCGCCGTAGAGCTTGTCGGTGAACGAGAGAGGAGGAAACTCCGTCTCCTGAGTCGCCTTTTCCACGATGAAGCGGCATTTTTTACCGAGCCAGGGCGCCATATCGACGCACGCGTCGTAATCGGCGTCGGTAAGATTGTCGGTCGTATGCGCGAGCGGCGCGGTGAATTCACGGACGACCTTGCCGTCGACCTCGATCCGGACCCAGTATTCGGGCGAAAACTGTTTCATCGCGAACTGGAGATACCGTCCGGAGACTTCAACTTCGCGAACGTTCTCAATTCCGGCGCGTTTACTGGAACTGAAGACGATCTCGTCGACGTTGATATGGCCCCACCCGCCCGTCGCGGAGTCGACGATCCGGAAGAACGCTTTCTTACCCTTGAGGTCGGTCACGTCCCAGGTCGCCCAGTCGAGCGCCTCCGAGCCGCCGGGGTTAATGTTCGGACCAACCGCGTGACGAACGACTTCGCCGTCGACGATCAGGTCAAAGCTCAGTCCGGGGACGCCTCCGCCGCCGATGAGGAAATTGATATACGGGCGGTCGATCTCAAATTCGGGCGACGTCATGATCCCGGTCGAACCGTCGCCGCCGTAGTAGGAGTTGACCAGGCCGGCGCCGTCAAAACCGGAGACGCTCATCTGCCCGTCGAGGGTTCCGGGCGCGGGCTTCGCGCCGAACGCGTCCCCTTCGACCTTCCATTCTCCGTAATCGTCGCCGTTGAAGTCGGCGAAGACGACGTCGTCGTCCGCGCCGTAAACCGCAGGCGCGAGCGCCGCGCCGGCGCACGCGGTCGCTAAAATTCCAAGAGTCCACGCAAACGCGTTTCGGTAAAAATCTTTTCGCATAGAACGTCCCGTCTGAGGGTTGAATCTTGACAGAGCGCCGTCGACAGACGGACGCCGCGTCGCCGGCGGCGCAAGGTCGTCGGCAACGTTCTCCGATCAATATACAGGACGGAACGTTCAAAAGCAAGAACCAGCGCGCGCGTCAAACGCGTCGGTCACGCCTGCGGATGATTCCGGAGCCACTCGACGATATCGAGACTCTCATACAGCGGCTTGCCGTCGATGAAAAGGCACGGAACCTGATCGAGCCCGCCTTCGCGCACAAGCCGCTCCTGATCGGCGGGATTCCTTTTCGTATCATGCAGTTCCACGTCGGTGCGCCCGGCGCGTTCAAGCTCGCGCAGAACGCGTTGACAATAGGGGCAGGAATCAAATTTAAAGAGTTCAAGCTTCATTCTTATTTCTCCTTCACGTAATAAGTCGGCAGCGTCCGTTCGGTGCGGTAGGTCGCGATCACGGCGTTCCCCTGCGCCTGACGCGAATAGACGCCGGCGAATTGACCGTCGTAGACGAAAAGCCCCGACATATTGACGAACCCTCGCCACGCGCCGTCGCCCCAGCTGAAGTCGATGTTCGGCGTCTGATACAGCGAGCAGAAGCGCTGGCAAACGTAATCTTCGCCATAGACGGCGCGCGCCCTGTCCTCCCATTCCGACTGGCTCGTCTCGACGCCGGCAAAGACGCCTTTGGACGCGTAGGAATCGGTCGGCTTGAGGATGTAACGCTCCCTGTTCCGGAGGACCTCGGCCAGATCGACGCAGCCCGGTCGAAAGAGCTTCGTGAGCGGAACGTGCGCTTCGATAAAATCAAATTCCTCAGGGGTCAGAATCTTGCGCGTCTCTTCGGTATGAAGGACGTAGAAGAACCGCTTCGAATGAACGACCTGCGTGCAGAAGCCTCCCGCCATAAAGACGGCGCCGTCGCGGACCGCGTTGAGGAACGGGCGGACGGAGTCGCGGCGGTCCATGACGTCGTGCGTGACGGCGCGGCGGTAGATCGCGTCGACGCGCCGTCCGTATTTGTCCAGAAGCGCGCCGTTCTCATAGCGCAGCTCGCGCGCGTCGCAGATTTCGCAATCGAGACCGGCTCGTTGAAAACGCCGCGCAAACTCTTCAAATTCGCGGATCGTCGCCACGTCGAGAAAATCGACGATCGCGACGTTCGGGCGTTCGACTCTCTTCGGATAACGCGAATAGAGTCGCGTGAACGCGGCGACCCAGGAGTCAAAGAGCTCGAAGGCGCCAAGCTCGTGTCGACGACGGAATTCCTGAAACGCAGGATTGGAGATATTCAGCTCGCGAAGGATTCGATCCTCGTTCATACCGCTCGCGCCGTCCGCGTTGACCTCGCAGAAATAGAAGTCCCGGGTATCCTCGTGGTAGAAGATATCGAAGCGCGCCATCGGCAGGAGCTGAGGCGAATCGACGGTCGTCGTCGCAAGAATCAGCTCCTCGAGCTCCGGATCGAACGCGAACAGTTTGCGATAGGAGTCGTTGAGAAGGTACTCGCGGATCGTCTTGACAAAGATCCGACAAGCCGTCGATACGATCCTGCGAAAGTCGTCGATCGTTTCTTCGGTAAAGACCTTCGGGAGCTGAACGGTTTCGGCGGTCAGTCGATTTTTAACCCAAAGGGGCGAACGAGTCAGATTTTCCTTAATCGTAAACGCGCCGATACGATTATCGTCGACGTTCGCGGCGACAAGTTCCTGAAGCTCGCGATTGAAATCCTGTTCTGTTAAACCCATAAGAACCTTTCAGCAAACAATTCGTTTAAGTCTGTCAACGACCGGCTGACACAGTCGGACAAAGAAACCGACGGCAAACATGGAAATCAGCGCGCCTTCGCGGACGCCGACGCAGCGTCCTATGAACGCCAGCGACAGAACGACGGAAGCGACGACCAAAAACACGTCGAACGCGATCTTCGTCGGCCCGATTTTCATGCCCAGAACTCGGGAAAGCGTCTTAACCATACCGTCGCCGGGTAAATACAGAACCTCGGCGGCAAATTCGCACGTCAGTCCGAGCGCGACGACCGCGCAGCCGACGACGACCTCCGCAACTCGTCCGGGATAGCTGGCAACCGGGAAGAAGCCGCACAGGAACATGCAAAAGTCGATCGCAACGCCGAAAAGAACCGTGCACGGCAATTGAAGAAACTGCGTCCGTTCAAAGTCGCGGCGAAGAATCGCCCACTGCGTCAGAAAAAAAATCACGTTGAGCGCAAAGGACGTCGTTCCGAACGTTATTTCAGGAAGAAGGGGCGAGATCTGAGAGACGCGATGCGCGACCCAGGCAAGAGACGAGATCGGAGACGTTCCAAGATCGCTGCTCGCCGTTATCGCTATCCCAAGACTCACGAAGAATATCCCAAGCGCGCAAAGCGCGACCCTCTTGAGCGTTAATCGGTTTGTGCCTTCCCCGGACATGGGCGTTCCTTTTCGAAAAATTCACTATCCGCGCCTCGCGCGACCTCGTGACTGTATGACGCGCCGACTTTCTGACAAGGCGGCGCGGAGCGCCTCCTCGACGTCCCTATAACGGCAGCAGCGACGCCGCCGGCGCGACAAGAACCGTGCAGACCCCTGTGAGCGCGATCGCCAGTCCGCTGAACGCGCCCTCCGTCTCACCGAGCTCAAGCGCACGCGCCGTTCCGAACGCGTGCGAGCACACCCCGATCGCAAGTCCCTGCGCCATTGGACTGAGGATCCCGCTCTTCTTGAGGAAATACGACCCGCACATATTGCCCGTCACGCCCGCGATCGTGATGATCGCGCACGTTATCGCCACGTAGCCTCCGTATTCTTCCGTTATGCCGACGCCAATCGCCATCGTAATCGATTTCGAAAGAAAGGTCATATACTCGGCGTACTCCAGCTGGAACGCGCGCGCGACGAGCCACACGAGCAGCACGTTGACGAGCGTCCCGACGACGCACGCGCTGAGGACCGCGAGCCAGTTGCGACGCACAAGCTCGAACTGCCGATATAGCGGAACCGCAAGACAGATCGTCGTGGGCGTCACGAGGAACGTCAGCGGCGCCGCGTCCCGTCGATAGGACTCATAGTCTATCTCAAAGAGCTTCAGTCCGACGAGCGTGAGGAACAGCGCAATGAGAACTGGATTGAAAAGCGTCGACTTATACCTCCGCTGAAGCGCGAGCGCCAGGAGATAGCCGCCGACCGTAAGCGTCAGGGACAGATACCCGTTTTCGCGCAGAATCGTCGCAACCGCGTCCCAGAACGTCGTCATTTGCCCCTCCTCTCGCGGCGACGAACCGCCCATTCGGCCGCCCCGCCCGCTGCAAGCGACGTCAAAATCGTTCCCAGAACGCCGAGAATCAACGCCGGAACCAAAACCTTTTGGAGAACCTCGAGCGAATCGATCAGCCCGACGGTCAACGGCACGAGCGTCAGCGGCAGCAACACGAGGAAGAAGGAGCTCAGCTCCGCGATCGCCTCGACTCGAATCGCTTTGAATTCAAGGCAGAGGAAAAGGAGAACGAGCCCGTAGACGCTCGCGGGAATCGGCGCGGGCGTCAGGCAATGAAGCGTCTCGCCGGCGAGCGAAACGAGCAGGATGATGAAGAATTGGCGAACGTATTTCATAGCATGCCCAGCTTCTTGACGGTCGTTTCGGCGCCGCGACGTTACAGACGTCTTCCGTCGGCGAAAAGCGCGCAAACGACCACGATATTATAATGCGCCCGGTCAAAACAGAAAGAGCGGAGCGCGTTTGCCGCGCGTTAACCTCCGTCATGTCGCCGCCGTTGTGCAAATCGGGGCGGCGTCCGTCGTCGCGTCCGTTTCAATCGCTATTTTCAAAAACGTCAAAATCGCGTATAATGCGGTCAGACCTTCGGACGCGGCGCCAGTTGAGAAAGACGTCTTTTCTCTCATACGACGCCAACCTTACGTTGACCTCGCCGCCGGTCCGTCGTTCCTGCGACTTGGGCGTCACGCTTTCGCAACGCCAGTCTGGCGCGCCGCGGTCGCGATTTTGAAAGGCAGATTTATGTCGATTCGATTTGTATACTTTGACCTTGGCAACGTTCTGCTGTTCTTCAGCGTCCATCGCCTGTGCTGTCAGCTTGCCGAAGCGGCGCAAACGACGGAGGCGGAAATTCGCGGAGGACTCTTCGACGAACAGAAATATCGCCAGTATGAACGCGGAGAGATTTCGACGGAGGATTATTACGAACAGGCGTGCTCCTGCTTCGAACACAAGCCGACGCTCGACGAGTTTACCCATGCGATCAGCGATATTTTCTGGGCGAACGATCTGAT
>CACYBR010000148.1 GCA_902772705.1 uncultured Planctomycetota bacterium | reverse complement strand
CGCGCCGCCAACCGACCGCGCGCCGCGTCGGTCAACATCGCGCGCGTTTATCGCGTCGCGTCTTTTCGCGGACCGTCCGATCCGCGCAACGCTCGAAGAATCGTTAGGAGAATCTTCTTCAATGGGCGAACTACACGAAGAATGCGGAGTCGTCGCCGTCTACCATTTTCTCAACGGCAAGGTTTCGAAGTTGTGTCCCCCTCAGGGGCCTCAGGAGGCGACGAGGCTTCTTTTGCGGATGCTTCTCGACGTCCAAAACCGCGGTCAGCTTTCAGCGGGCATAACGGCGTTCAATCCTCAAAGAAAACATCCGCTCAAGACGTATAAGGACGTCGGGACCGTCGCGGAAGCGTTCTGCCAGAGTCATCATGACCAATTCGCGAAGATCATGACCAGCCTTTTGGGCGTCGCAGGAATAGGGCATGTTCGTTACGCGACGTGCGGAAAAGACGACGTCAATTACGCGCATCCTTTTGAAAGGCCTCATATTAAGAAAAACAAATGGTTCAGCTTTGCTTTTAACGGTCAGCTGGCGAACTATGAGGCGTTGAAGAACGAGCTTCTCGAGCAGGACGAAAACGCGTGTTTTGCGCTCGACGCCGATTCTGAAATCTTCATGCATTATCTTTGCGCGGCGCTTAAGGATTCTGAACGCGATCTTCTGAAAATCTGCCAGAAAACAACGTCGCGTCTCGACGGCGCGTACAGTCTTGTCTTTCTCAACGCGCTTGGCGAAATGTTCGTCTGCCGCGATCCTCACGGGGTCAAACCGCTGTGCTACGCATGCGACGGAGCGCTTTTTGCGGCGGCAAGCGAAAGCGTGGCGCTCTTCAATCTTGGTTTTACGAACGATCAGATCATGGACGTTCCGCCCGGCGGTTGCGTGATCGTCAAGCCGGACGGAACAGTCAGACTTGAACAGTTTGCCGCGTCTCCGCGAACGGCGTCCTGTTTCTTCGAATGGATCTATTTCGCGAACGCCGCGAGCATCATCGACGGGAAGAGCGTCTACCTTTCGCGTAAGCGGCTTGGAGAAGAACTCGCGCGTCGGGAAGACGTTCCAATCGATTCGAGCACGATCGTCGTTCCAGTCCCAGACACGAGTCGCGCTGCGGCGGACGGCATGGCGTACGCGCTTCACGTTCCGTGTCTTGAGGGTCTCATGCGAAACCGGTACAGCGGTCGCACCTTCATCGAGGGGGGCGACACGCGCGAGCGGAAAGCCCAAACCAAGTACACGCCGCTGCCGCAGGTTCTCGAGGGAAAACGCGTGCTGCTCGTCGAGGATTCCATCGTGCGATCCACGACGATGCGGGTGCTTATCAAGCGGATTTATGAGATCGGACGCGCCAAGGAGATTCATGTGCGCGTCGCCTGTCCTCCCATCGTCGCGCCCTGTTTCTACGGAATCGACATGTCGACCTATTCCGAACTCTTCGCGACAAAGTTCCTCGTCGACCATTACGGCTTTGACGGCGTTAAGAGCAGCGACGACCTCTCTGCGAAATGGACGATGACCCCAGAAATCGAAGCCGAGATGGCAAAGGAGCTCGGATGCGATTCGCTTCGTTATCTGCGCCCCAAGGCGATCTCCAAAGCGATCGGAATCGAGTCGTTGAATCTCTGTCAGGCGTGCGTGAATCACGAGTATCCGACCGAATGGGGCTGCAATCTTTCCGAAATAGCGCGTCGAAACTTCATTGACGGCAACAGCGGTCGAACCTACGAATGAGGATTTTTCCGGCGCCGGCGGCGTTCAACGTTTGCCGGAAGCTTTTTTTCATCCAACCGACGTCGCAACAAGGAGAGCCGACATGTCGAAGCTGTATCGAAAAGAAAAACTGATCGTGGAGGTCTGCGCGGATCGCGCGGAACTGGGACGGCGCGCCGGTCATGACGCGGCGGCCGCGATTCGCGCCGCGATCGCTCAGAAGGGGCAGGCGCGCGTGATCTTTGCGGCGGCGCCGTCGCAAAACGAGACGCTCGACGCGCTCGTCGAAGAGCCCGACCTTGATTGGAGCAAGGTCGTCGCGCTGCATATGGACGAATACGTCGGGCTCCCGATCGGCTCAACGGCGCGCTTCTCGTATTATCTCAAAAAGCGTTGCTTTGAGCGGGTTCCCTTCAAGGAAATCTACTATCTTGACGAGCAGAAGGGAGACGACGTCGAGACGCTGCTCAGGCGTTATACGGAAATCCTCGCGCAGGGGCCGATCGACGTCGTGTGCATGGGAATTGGCGAAAACGGACACGTCGCCTTTAACGATCCGCCGGTCGCCGACTTCAACGACCCGCTTCCAATCAAGGTCGTCGAGCTCGACGACGTCTGCCGCAACCAGCAGGTTAACGACGGGTGCTTTCCGAACTTCGAGTCGACGCCGACTCACGCGCTCTCGTTGACCGTTCCGACGCTCGCTTCCGCAGGCAGACAGATATGCGCCGTTCCCGGAAAACTCAAGGCGTCCGCCGTCCGCAGAACGCTCGAGGGACCCGTCTCAACCGAATGTCCGGCGACAATTCTTCGGACGGTTCCGAACGCGACCCTCTACGTCGACGCCGATTCCTTCTCGCTCTGCGGCGACCTCAAGCTTGAAGACGCGTGAACCTGGAACGCTCTGTCGCCGGTTGAGCGCAGATTCTGAAAAAAGCCGCTTCGCGCAGCGCAGAGCGGCTTTTTTTACGTCTACGATAGAGGGCGCGGGTCGGCGTTATTTTCATCGCCGCCGCCATTTTCCGCAGCGTCGCGCTTTTGGCGCTCGAGATTCAGCGCGTCGCGCCGAGCGTTAATGAGCGAAATAAAGCGACGATGAATACGGTCGTCGCGTCCGAGTTCAGGATGAAACGCCATCGCGAGTTGATTTCGGAACGCCACGGCCACGATCGCGTCGTCCACGACGGCAAGCGTTCTAACGTCGTCGCCTTTTTTTACGACGCGCGGCGCGCGGATAAAGATCGTTTCGAAGTCGCCGAGGCGGTCGAACCTCGCGGTTTTCCGGAAGCTGGCGAGCTGGCGTCCGTACGCGTTGCGGTCAACCTCAATCGGCAATGTTCCGAAATAGACCCTGGGATCGTTGCGGATTTTTTCCGCCAGCAGTATCATTCCGGCGCAGGTCGCGAGAACCGGCGTTCCTCGTACGATCTCGCGACGCAGCGGTTCGAACAATCCGAGTTGGCGTACGAGCATTCCCTGAACGGAGCTTTCTCCGCCAGGCAGCACGAGCCCGTCGACGCGGTCGATATCGGACGGTTTTCTCAGTTCCACGCATTCGCATCCGAGCGCGCGAAGCATACGTTCATGCTCGACAAACGCGCCCTGAACTGCGAGAATTCCTATTCTGATCGTCGTCATAGCCCGCGTTCTTCCATAATGAGCTTGATTTCATCGGCGTTGATTCCGACCATTGCGGGTCCAAGATCTTCCGACAGCTTAGCGACGAGCTTCGCGTCGTAGTAATTTGTCGTGGCCTGAACAATCGCGTTGGCGCGTTTGGCAGGGTCGCCTGACTTAAAGACGCCGGATCCGACGAAAATACCCTCCGCGCCAAGCTGCATCATGAGCGCGGCGTCGGCGGGCGTCGCGACGCCGCCAGCGGCGAAATTGACGACCGGCAGTTTACGATTGTCGTGAACGTAACGCGCGAGCTCGAAAGGAACGGCGAGTTTTTTAGCCTCCTCGAAAAGCTCGTCGTTGCGTAGACTTGCCAGCGTTGCGATTTGCGAGTTAAGCTTTCGCAAATGGCGCACGGCCTGCACGACGTCTCCGGTTCCGGGTTCGCCCTTTGTGCGTAGCATGGAGGCTCCCTCGTTGATTCTGCGCAGGGCCTCTCCCAGGTCTCGGGCGCCGCACACGAAGGGTACGCGGAAACGGCGCTTGTCGACGTGGTAGACGTCGTCTGCGGGCGAGAGGACCTCCGATTCGTCGATATAGTCGATATCGATCGCCTCAAGTATTTGCGCTTCGACAAAATGACCTATGCGACACTTTGCCATAACCGGGATCGAGACGGCGTTTTGAATATCCCTGATCGTCTTCGGGTCGCTCATTCTTGCGACGCCGCCAGCAGCGCGGATATCGGCGGGTACGCGTTCCAGGGCCATGACGGCGCACGCGCCCGCCGCCTCGGCAATCCTCGCCTGCTCCGGCGTTGTGACGTCCATGACGACGCCTCCCTTGAGCATTTGCGCCAATCCCCTGTTGAGTTCAATTCTTGCGTCTGATTCAGTTCTTTCGTCTGACATAACGTCACCTCCTTGACGATTGTGATTGATAACGTTATAGTATCGCCGTCTGGTATTATTGAAATAACCAAAACGATATTCTTTTTTATGCCAGAAGACGTGGAAATCGAAATGTTGACGTATGATCTTACGAGTCGTCGCGGGACGCTGTGTCGCCGCCTCTATGAATGTATCAAATCGGACGTTTTGTCGGGCAAACTTTCAGCGGGCGAGAAGCTTCCATCCAAGCGCAGTCTTGCGCGGAATCTTGGCGTTAGCGCCATAACGGTTGAAAACGCGTATGACCAGTTGATAGCGGAAGGGTATGCGATTTCGGAGCAAAGGAGAGGATATTACGTTTCGGAATACGCGTCGAAGAGAAAAGAGATAGGGAATCACGCGACCTCCCCGACGTGGGTCGTAGCGCCGAAGGGGGAGGAGCGGCTCTATTTTGATTTTTCTTCGAATCAAACCGAGAACGCAAACTTTCCCTTTTCGGTTTGGGCGAGAATGCTGCGCGAGACGATATCACGTCGGGGCGCGGCGCTTCTCAAGAAGTCGCCGTGCGGCGGCGTCGTGGAATTGAGACGAGCGATCGCGGGGCATCTCTCTTCATTTCGCGCGATGACGGTCGAGCCTGATCAGATCTTTGTCGGAGCAGGGACGGAGTATCTTTATGGAACGCTGATTCAGCTTTTGGGTCGAGAGAAGATTTACTGCATCGAGACGCCGGGCTACAAGAAGCTTCTGAAGATCTACGAGCATTCCGGCGCGCAATGTCGAAGCGCGAGAATGGACGAGCATGGGGTCGTAGTCGACGAACTGCGCGCAGCGCGCGCCGACGTCGCCCATCTCTGTCCGAATCACCATTTCCCAACGGGAATAACGACGCCGCTGAGTCGCCGTTTCGAGATACTGGCGTGGGTAAACGAATCGGAAGGCCGCTACGTGATCGAGGACGATTACGACAGCGAGTTTCGGTTAAACGGCAGGCCTCTTCCGACGCTTCAGAGCGTCGACGCGGAAAAAGTCGTATATATGAACACGTTTTCGAAGTCCCTCGCGTCGACGATCCGTATCAGTTATATGGTTCTTCCGCCGGCGCTGGCGAATCGATTTTACGAGACCTTATCCTTTTATTCCTGCACTGTTTCGACCTTTGAGCAATATGCGCTCGCCGCGTTCATAGGTCAGGGATACTTCGAGAAGCATATCAATCGGATGAGATTGCATTATAAGCACAAACGCGCCAGAATTCTTTCAGAGATTCGCGCGATCCTTCCCGACGAGGCGTGTCAGATCGAGGAGAACGATTCGGGACTTCATTTCATTCTTCGGTTGACGACGAGACGTTCCGACGGAGAAATACAGGCGCGACTCATGGAACACGGCGTAAGAATCGCCGCCATAAGCGACTACGAGACGGGGGACGTCTCCGGCGACAGTCGCCGATTTATCCTTGGCTACTCAAATCTGGACGAGGAACGCCTTCGACCCTCCCTCGAGCTTCTCAGGAAAGCGCTGTGAGTTTCGCGTTGATTCAAGAGGGACGGCGCGCGTCGAGCGCGACGCGAATCAGTCTTGCGGGTCGTCGTCTTCCGGCATATCCAGCCCGGCGTCGGCCGCGATTTTCTTCGGATCGGGATTCGGCGCGAAGAGCGCGTATATCCCAATGAGGAGCGCGCCGCAGACGAGACACGAGTCCGCGATGTTGAAGTTCGGCCACGGATAATTTCCGAGCATGACGAGGATCCAGTCGCGAACCGCGTGAACCGGCTGACCGAGAAGCTCGGGAGATTCGTTCCAGACTTCGATATCGAACTGCGTCCACTTCATTCCGTGAAGCGCGCAGCGATCCCACAGGTTGCCGAGAATTCCGGCGGCGATGAGGCCGAGCGTGAACGCAAGATAACGGCTTTTCGTCACGTCCGACCAGACCCACCAGCAGACTCCCGTGAGCGCGACGAACGACAGCGTGACGAACAGCGGAATCTGTCCCTGACCGATCCCGAAAAGAGCTCCCGCGTTGAGCGAGGTCTGGAAACCGAAGACGTTCGGGATAATCCACCACACGTCCTGTTGACCGGGCAGTCCGAGTTTGCCGAAAATCCAGTGTTTCGTCGCCAGATCGACCGCAAAACCGATAGCGGCGACGACGAGGAACAGGATAAGACGGGAGGATCGGGACTTGTGGTTGTTCATTTTTACGATGTGATCAAAAACGCTGCGTCTGAATTGATGGAACCGCTCGATAGCGCATGGGGTAGGCGCGCAGGAACGACTCCGCCTCTGCCGCGTATCTTAACCATTTTTCCCGTCGACGTCAAAGGCATTTCCAAGACGAGTTTTAAAAGAAGTAAAATGGGACCGTCGACGAGTTCCGTCCGTTTTCGGGGGGGGTTAAAGAATCATGGGATTGGGATAGAATGAACGCCGCTTTCGCGCGCTCTGGGACGAGACCATGACGTAGCGAAGCTGTCGAAACGGGACAAGATTAAAGTATATCAGGAGTATGAAAATGTCCGCTTTCCAGCGCTGCATCAATCCAGACTGTCAGGCAACCTTTGGGATCATGGAAGTTCTTCATCGTTGCCCTTCGTGCGGCAGTCTTCTTGACGTCGATTATGAATGGGACAAGGTTCCCGTTCCGAAGTCGCTTTCGTGGTTTGAGCAGTTTTGGTCGGAACGCGGGGTACCGCAGCGATTTAGCGGCGTATGGCGGTTCCATGAGCTTCTTCCGTTCGCGCCGCTCGAAGAGTGCGTGACGGTCGGGGAAGGCCAGACGATCCTTCAGAAGAACGACGGGGTCGCGTCCTTTGTTGGGAAAAGCGCGGGCTCTCTGTTCCTGCAGTACGAAGGGCTTAACCCTTCTGGATCCTTTAAGGACAACGGCATGGCGGCGGGAACGACGCACGGACGTCTTGTCGGGGCGAAGAAAGCGGCGTGCGCGTCGACGGGCAATACGAGCGCGTCGTTGGCG
>CACYBR010000147.1 GCA_902772705.1 uncultured Planctomycetota bacterium | reverse complement strand
GACTTCTTCCGCGAGAATATAACCCTGCTGAGAAAGCGCGACGATCTTGAAGCTCGCGTCGACGCCGGCGTTGAACATGCCGATCGTATAGGTCAGCCTGTCGTCCGAGAGGGAAACGGAGGCGCTCGTCGTGTCGGGAGAAATCACGTAACCGCCCTCGCCGTCTTCCACGACTCCGATATTCTTGATCGCCGTCTTCCACGTCCCCGTGTTGCCGAAGTCTTTGTAAACGCGATAGCTCGCGGCATCCTCGACAAGGTCCCAGGTCAGGTTGATATTGCGGTTGAGCGTGACGTACGGATCGAACGTCGCGTTCTCAATCTTGTACTCGACCGCCTCATAGTAACCTTCAATCTCAGCGAGCAGACCGGAATCGCCATACGCAGAGATCCTGTACGGGAAGGACTTGCCAATGCCGACGCCGTTAATCGTCACGGTCGATTCCGCAAGGTCGTTAGCATAGACCTTCCAACCAGATTCGTCCGTTTCAGAAGGAATGAGGACATGGTAGCTCGACGCGTTATGAACGTCGGTCCAGTCGAGCGTGACGGACCGTTCGTTGACGTTGAATTTCTCTGTCGAACTGAACGTGTTCCACGGGGAATAAGCGTCTTCGGAAACGTGACGAACGCGGAGATCGTAGTTGTAGTACTTCAAGCCGTTCGTCTGCGTAACCGTAACGTAACCCGGGACGCTATCCGTGTCGACGTCGGAGATCGGCAGATTAAGCCAGATCGGGAAGTCGACGTCCGTATTGTAATACTGGATCTGGTAATCATAACCGGTATTCTCAAACGTAACGGAAAGGACGCCGGCGGAGTCCGTCGTAATATCGACGTCGACGAGCGCGGGAAGCTTCGCGGGTCTGGCGATCGCGGAGGCGGCGAAGTCAGATTTCGGATGCGTAACGACGACCTTGAAGAAGAGTCCTGCGTCGGCGTCGGCGGCGGTCGTCGTGAGCGCGCGCGTGGTCGCGCCGTCGATCGCGGTCCAGGTCGCGCCGAAATCGGCGGAAGAATACCACTGATACTCCGCTTTGTACAGATCGCTCGTGTAAGGAGTCAGCGCCGCGTCAAGCGTGTCGCCTCCGAGCGAGTACGCCTCGTGATTGATCTGAACGCCGAAGGACGTGAAGGTGAAGTTCTGCGTTTCAAGCGTGCGCCCCATGTCGTCCGTCGCAACGACGCGGAAGATTCCACGAGAGCCCGTGTTAAACATGCGGATCGTGTAAGTCAGTTCCGTTCCGTCGGCGGAGAGCGTTCCGACGTCGGAGGTTACGGCGCCGTCCTCGACCGTGATCGTCGCGGACTTTTTCCATGTGATCGTACCGTCGTCGTTCATCGTGCCTTTGAGGAAACGATAGCCCGCCGCTCCGTCGACGACGTTCCAGGTCAGATCAATGCTGCGGTTGACCGTGTTGTAATCGGAGAAGAACCCGTCGCCGATCTTGTTCTGGTAGACGCTGATCGTGACCTCGGCGCTCGAACCCAGCGTGTCCGCGCTCGTTGCGACGACCTTGATCGGATACGTCGCTTCCGTCGGCGTGTAGGAGAGCCCCTGAGCGTCTGGGATCGCAACGTCCCCTTCGTCAGTCGCGTAGAACCATGAAAGGGATACGTTGTCCGGATCGCCGGAACGGAGATTGACCGTGACCTCGGAATTGGCCTTATAACCTTCGGCAAGCGATTTTGGAAGAGAAAGCGACGCCGGGACGATCGAACCGTCGATCGGCGAGCCGATTCTCGCGCCGGCGGAATCGAGCGCCCAGACGCGGAAATCATACGTCTTGCCGACATAGACGCCGTTGAGCGTCGCCGACGTGTCCGTCACGACAGTAATCTTTTTCGACTCGCCGCCGTCTTTGGCGACGCGGACCTCGTAGGACGCCGCGTCGGCAACCGCGTCCCATGTCGCAAGATACTGGTTCGCCACGCCAGTCGCTTCGAACGAAAGTTCAGGAGAATCGCTCTGATCAACGACGTCGACCGGAACCTCCTGAGCGGCAATCTCGACCGCGCCGGCGGAAACGGGAGTAAAAGCGTCCCACGGGGTCGCGGACAGCATCTGACGGGATTCAAGCGATTCTACGCGCAGAACGCGTGAAATACGGGAAATGGAACGGGTGTCTTTCTTCATGAAACAAGCCTCTAGTGATTAGTCGGTACGTCCTAATAAGCCGCCGAAGGTGAATAACCAAACATGAAACCTCAACGGCTCCCGGCGACGCTATTCTTCTCAACTTATTAGTAAATACTATCGAATCAAATTTGTCAACAAGATGAAAAAAAAACTTCTAAAAGGACAAATCAAGGCGTCGTTGTTTTCCGCAATTTTCATACAACAGCGCCGTCAAAACCCATAAAAAGGGGGAACTTTTTACAATCCAAAAAGAGAACGCGCGACGACTTCTCTCGCTTCCCGGAGTAACTCGAATTCAAATCTCGCGTCGCTGAAGAGACGCAGCGAACGGAGGAACGCTCGTTCGACAGGCGGCGCGCTATAACGTGAAACGACGTTCTTACGACAAAAACAATTCGTTTGCGCTCCGATCTTACGAAAGAAACGTTCGAAAGGTCGTCAAGAGCTTTTCGGAAAAGTTACGGAGAGGCAAAAGAAAGTCAATCGCCTGCCATTTTTTAATTTCGTATCTTAGAAAAATAAAAATAAAAAGGGGGTTACAAAAGAGGAAAAAAACGTTACAGTTATTGAAAAGCGTTCGACAAGAACGTTCAGCGACATTATGTTTTTGTTTCTCCGTTACCGTTACATTTTGACGTCGCTGGTCGGAACCCGTCAGGTTCGGTTTTTCGGGTTCCAGCGCGGCGGCTCTTAAGGAAGGCCATCTGACATGAAAAAGAACCTCACTACGCGCGCTCTCCGTGTGGAAAACCTTGAAAATCGTGAAATGCTCTCCGCCACGCCTTTTGACGCGACCGCCGCAGTTGAAGTTGCTACCATTGAAACAGCCGCCGCGACAATTGACCTTAACGGAATTGAGTCTGATTCCGACGTCACGTTCGAATCGACTGACGTCCCGCGCGCATACTCCATGACCTGGAACGCGATCGAAGACGCCGCGTCCTACAATCTCAAGATCTCGCGCGACGGCGGCGAAACCTTCGTAACCTACGCCAAGCCGGCCGAGAACGACGCCATTGTCAAGGGGCTCTGGACTGGGCGCGAGTACCAGTTCAAAATCTACGGCGTCAAAGAGAACGGCAAGCTCATGAGCGACCCCGTCGAAGCGTCCTTTGCGCCGATCGATCTCGCGTCCGAGTTCGACTCTTACGCGGCTGGTCAGACGATCACGGTCACGCTCAAGGGCGCCGACAGCGCAACCGCCGGTATCAAGTGGTACTCCGTGACCGACGAAGGCGAAACGGAAATTCCGGAAGCCGAGAATTCCCTCGTTTACACGCCTGCCGACGCGAGCGCCACGATTAAGGTCGTCGCGACCGGCACGGGCGTCTCCGCAGGCTCCGCCGCGGAACTCAGTTTCGCGCCGATCGAGGTCCTCGACGTCGCCTACGACGCGACCACTCACGTCGCGACCATCTCGTGGAATCCCGTCGAAGACGCCACGTCATACCGCGTTCGCATCTCGCGCGACGGCGGCGAGACCTTTATTACCTACGCTAAGGATCTGACCGAGCCGTCTGCGGCGATCAAGGGCGTCTATGTCGGCAAGTCCTACCAGTTTAAGGTCATCGCATCTAACGACTCCACGTCGAACCTCGGCGAAGTCGACGGACTCTTCGCGCCTGAAAACGTGACCGTCAACAAGAAGACGTTCGTAGCCGGAACCACGATTACCGCCAAGGTTCGCGGCTCGGAAGACGCGTCTGCCGACCTCCAGTGGTACTCTTCCGTCGACGGCGAAGACTGGACCGCGATCGAAGGCGCGACCGGAACGAGCTACAAGGTCAGCAGCGCGATCGACGACGCGTTCTTCGTCAAGGTCGTCGCGACCGGAACACTCTTCTCCACCGGCTCCGACTCCGAAGCGGTCGTACCGCGCTACATTCCTGTTCCTGAAACGCCCAGCACGACCGTCACGACCGCCGAAGACGTCGTCGACGAATGGGACAACGTCATTTCGCTCCGCGAAGCGATCTCCATTTACGCTCAAGCCGGCGACACGGTCGTCGTCGACGAGTCTCTCGCCGGCGCCACGATCGCGCTTCTGGCTGAAAACGGAGGCTTCCAGATCGGATCGTCTCTCACGATCGAAGGCGCCGGCGCCACGATCGACGCGTCCGATATCGACGCGAGCGTCTTTAGGGTCGCTGGCAAGACGACGACCTTCAGCGTCTCTGACCTGACGATTGCGAACGCCTCCATAACCGCCAACACTGCGTACGGCGCGGCGATCTACGCCAGCGACGCCGACGCGGTCGTCCTCGACAACGTTACGTTCTCCGGCAACTCCGTCGAGAGTCTGAAGACGGACTACAACGCCCACGCGGGAGGCGCGGCTCTTTACCTCAACGCCACCGACGCGCGCATTACGAACTCGACGTTCGACGACAACCATGTTGTCAACGGCACGAACGGCGGCGCCGCGATCCTCGTCGGCACGGGCTGCGACGTCACCGTCATGAACACCGCCTTCACGAACAATTCCTCCGCATATACCGGCACGACGAACTGGGCGACAGGCGGCGGCGCAATTGCTATGGCCGGCTACGACAACACCCTTGGAATCGTCGGCTCGACGTTCACCGGCAACGTGGCGACGAACGCCACGGCCGCGGGCGCCACCGGCGGCGCGATTCAAGTCTACAGCAACGTCGTCAACCAGTCGACGTATCCGACCGTCACGATTACCGATTCGACCTTCGACGGCAACGTCAACGCAGTCGCGCTGTACGCGTATCCCACCGCCGCCAGGACGTCCGCTTCGATCACGATTCAGAACTCGACGTTCGTGAACGACACGGACGTGGCGATCTTCAACGCGAAAGGCTCGTCCCCGACCTGCACGATTGAAGTCGTCGGCTGCGAGGTCCGCGACAACGCCGTCGGCGTCGCCAACGCGGCGGCGGGCGCCATTACCGTCACGGATTCGACCGTCAAAAACAACGGCGCGGACTATCGCAACACGGGAACGGGCGAAATTATCATCAACGAATCCTCCGCGCTCGTCGACGAAGCCTTTGCGGATTACTTCGAAGAGTACTTCGAATGATTCGCGATTGATTCTCGACTGATTCGTCGAATGTTCTAAACAAACGGCAGGGGGCTTCTCTTTGAAACGAGGGAAGCCCCCTTATTTAATTGCTGTTTTTTGAAAAAAGTCGAATTTAATGAGCAACATCGTCAGGCTACAGGCAACTAGGAGAGATGGTTTCCGCAGGCTCTGGCTCGTCCAGGAAGTCGTTACGAGGAAGGAAAAAGCCCTTAAAATTTGAAAATTTTAAATTTTTTCGAAAAAGATCAGGCGACGATTAGTTCCGATAAACTGCGGAAAATCAAGGATGGAACGTCGCTTGACTGGCTCGGGACGCCGACAAGCGCTTCTGTAGGGGGGATTGACTTAATCAGGCGCTTCGGTAACATTCAGCAAATTTTGAAACTTTTTGGCGAGTCTTTGCTGCGTTCGGGAACCAGATTGTTTTTCTCGTCAAAAGGTCTACGCGCGTCGGCGATTTGATCGTTCGGCCAACATTATGAAGTGAGACGATTTTTACATTTAGTGGGAGCTCTTCATGAAAATCAATCAGAAACTGAATTGGAACAAGTCCAACAACGCCCGTCGTTCTCTTCGTCTTGAGACGCTGGAAAATCGCGAAATGCTTTCG
>CACYBR010000146.1 GCA_902772705.1 uncultured Planctomycetota bacterium | reverse complement strand
TAAATAGTAAAGGAGACGTCGTAACCGCCTTCAGATACAACGAACTAATCGCCAAGCGTTGTAACTAAAGGAGACCCGACGGTTCCGTCTAAATCCTACCCTGAAATCGAGGGATATTCAAGAACTACCTGTACTTTCCCTTGTTTTCCGGTTAAGCAACGTTATGGACGCCGATTAGCCGCATAATTTCATCGATTGCGGGAATAGCTCCGTTAAACCGCTCGGCGGCAATCTTGGGTTTGGTCTTAAATTGGGGGCGAATCTTTTCGCAATTGTCCCCAATTTTGTTCTCGTTGACACAAAACTTCCTACCTATGGGAAGACAATTTCTTCCGAAGAGCGGACGCGTGGCGATCATTCCTGCCATAACGAGGAAACGACCGCGGCAAGTCCCGTTTCGGCAAGGCGGGTTTGTTGGATCGTGCATACGTCCAGAGCCTTCGACTTTCTGACCATAGCTCTTTACGGTCGAGTCGTCTGTCATAAGCTCGATCGGTAATTCGACAGGGAAAAGGCGCCTGAATTCAAGCGCTCGGAGGAATAATTTACACTGCGCCTTATCGACTTGTTCGCCAATGCGCGCAATAAACCTGTAGACCTTCCAGTATCGTTTGTCCTGACTCCCGGCGACTATCCAGGAGGTTATACGACCGACTGTGAGGAACTGCCTGATAAAAACGTCTCAAAATAACGCTGACAAGGCTTGTAAAGGGCTGGTTGGAAACTTACAATTAGGACGTTAGTCGAGGTCTTGGTCTGGCTCGTCAGGGGACTCCCCGGGCGTGTTGGTCTTGGTTTAGAAACACGAACCGGGGCTGTCCTTTTTTCGGACGCCAATTTTTAGTCAGATCTTGCTCAAACTGTGTTTTTCAAAAAAACTCGGGAAAGTACAGAGGAACGTCGTTATGAAGAAAAACGCTATCCTGTCGGCGCTCGCCGCCCTCCTTGTTTCCGCCTTTGCCCTGCCCGTCATGGCTCAGGACGACGGCTTCGTCTCCATCTTCAACGGCAAGGACCTGACCGGTTGGGCCGGCGACGAAAACCTCTGGTCCGTCGAGGACGGTTGCATCACCGGGACCACGAACGACACGGACAAGAAAATCACGCAAAATCAGGCGCTCTACTATACCGAAGACATGGATATCGGCGACTTTGAGATCCGCTTCGATTTCAAGATCAGCAACTGGGGCAACTCCGGACTGTACTATCGCGGATGGTTTCTTGAAGAACCCGAAAAGTTCCGCATGGGCGGCTATCAGGGCGACTTTGACGGCTCCGCGACCTACAGCGGCATCATGTACGGCGAAGCGCTCCGCGGAATCCTCGCTAACCTCGGCACGGTCAGTCGCGTCACGCCCAGCGGCAAGATCGAAACCGTTGCGAGTTTCGCAACTCCCGAAGAGATTCGTAAAAACGTCAAAATCGAAGACTGGAACCATTATGAGATCTCCGCTCATGGATACGTTTTCGTCCACAAGATCAACGGCGTCGTCACGAGCGTTTTCGTCGACGAAGACTCCGACGACGTTCGTCGAGCAAGCGGCGTCCTCGGATGGCAGCTTCACGTCGGCGACGGCGGAATGAAGGTTCAAGTCAAGAATATCTACCTCAAGAAGTTCCCCAAAGAAAACAAGTGATCGGCGAGTCGGACCCGACGTCAAACCCCGACGAATGGTCCGTCTTTCTCGCTCGCCTTCAATTCGCAACGTCTGATTTGCGGAATCCTCAATGAAACCAATACGTTTAGGAACGCGTCCCAGCGCGCTGGCCATGTGGCAGGCGAACTGGACGCGCGACGCGCTCGTTAAGCTCGGACTCGACGTCGAGATCGTCAAGATCACGACCACGGGGGACGTTAAGCGCAACGAAGCGATCGCTAATCTCGGCGCGCAGGGCGTTTTCACCAAAGAGATTCAGGCCGCGCTCCTTGCCGGAGAAATCGACGTCGCGGCGCACAGCCTCAAGGATCTGCCCGTCGAACGCGTTCCCGGTCTTAAATTCGCCGCCACGCCGCCGCGCGAGGATCCGTGCGACGTCTTTGTCTCCAACAACTTCAAGTCGCTCGACGAGCTTCCTCCCGGCGCGAAGCTTGGCACAAGCAGCATGCGTCGCAAGAGCATGGCGCTGCGATATTGCGCGAAGCTTCGTCCGAACGAACCGCTCTGGGACGTTCAGGATATCCGCGGCAACGTTGAAACGCGTCTTAAAAAGCTCGACGCGGGCGAATTCGACGCGCTCATTCTCGCGAACGCGGGACTGAAACGTCTCGGACTCGCCGCGCGCGCGACGGCGCGACTCGAACGCCCTGATTTTCTGCCGTCCGTCGGACAGGGCGCGCTCGGACTTGAAACGCGCGAAGACGACGACGAAACAAACGCAAAGATTGCAAAGCTTCTCCACGAACCGACGTGGCTCGCCGTTCTGGCGGAACGCGCGTTTCTCAAAAAACTTGAAGGCGGATGTCTCGTCCCGATCGGCGCGCTCGGCATGAAAGCGGAGCTCGACGGAGGAACGGAACTGCTCGTCCTCGACGCGCAGGTTCTCTCCTTTGACGGCTCTCAATCGTTCCAGACGCAGTCGATTCAGGTTCTGCGCGCGAGCGCTCAGGATCGCGAACTGCCCCTCGAAACGAAGGAACAGCTCGCGGAGCTTCTGGGCCGCAACGCTGCGGAAAACCTTCTGGAGCAAGGGGCGACTGAACTCGTCGCCGAGATCAAACGCGTCCGCGACGAACGCGCCGCACGGCTCTCTGCCCCCAATAAAAACAATTCTCATTAAACATGTTCGCTCGGAAAGGATAATAACCCTATGATTTCCATGACTCCTTCGGAAAAGAAAGCGATCGATACGATGCGAGCCCTCGCCATGGACGCGGTCCAGCAGGCGAAAAGCGGCCACCCAGGCGCTCCGATGGCGTTGCCGCCCATCACCTACACGCTTTACAACGAGCGAATGAAGTACGATCCCCAAAGGCCGAACTGGCCCGCGCGCGACCGCTTTGTCCTGTCCAACGGTCACGCCTCGACGCTCCTCTATTCGATCCTGCATGTCGCGGGAGTCCGCGCGCTCGACGAAAACGGCGCGCCTACTAACGAGCCGGCTGTCTCTCTCGACGATCTCAAGAGTTTCCGCCAACTTGGTTCCAAATGCGCGGGGCATCCTGAATATGGACGGACGACCGGCGTGGAAATGACGACCGGTCCCCTCGGCGCCGGCGTCGCAACGAGCGTTGGCTTCGCAATGGCGAACAACTGGCTCGCCGCTCGCTACAACCGTCCCGGCTTCGACCTTTTCAACTCGAACGTGTACGCGCTCTGCGGCGACGGGTGCATGATGGAGGGAATCTCCTCTGAAGCGGCCTCTCTCGCCGGAAGTCTCAAACTCTCAAACCTCTGCTGGATCTACGACCTCAACCATATCACGATCGAAGGGGATACCGATCTGGCGTTCACCGAAAACGTGCCAGCGCGGTTCGCCGCCTATGGCTGGAACGTCGTAACCGTCGACGACGTCAACGATCTGCCCGCGCTGCGCAAGGCGTTTGACGCGTTCGAAGCGACAAACGATCGTCCGACGCTCGTCGTCGTTCACAGCGCTATCGCGTTCGGCTCGCCCAACAAGCAGGGAACCGCCGCCGCTCACGGCGCGCCGCTGGGCGACGATGAAATTGCCGAAACCAAAAAATTCTACGGTCTCGATCCTGAAAAGAAATTTGCCGTCGACGACGACGTCTACGCGCTCTTTAACGACAATCTCGGCAAGCGCGGCGAAAAGCTCTCCTCCGAATGGTACGCAAAATTCGAAGAGTATCATAAGGCGTATCCGACCGAAGCGCAGGAGCTTGACGCGATTTTCTCGGGCAAGCTCCCTGAAAATTGGGACGCTGCGCTCGAAGCGTTCCCAACGGACGAAAAGGGCATGGCCAGCCGCGTGTCAAGCGGCAAGGTCCTCAATCAGGTCGCCGCTGGCCTGCCGTGGCTCATTGGCGGTTCCGCCGACCTCGCGCCCTCGAACAACACGACGCTCAAGGATCCTTCCTACGGCGATTACGGACCCGGAAAGCCTGGTCGCAATCTGCACTTTGGCGTCCGTGAAAACGCCATGGCGGCGATTACAAACGGACTCGTCCTCTCTGGTCTGCGCGGATATTGCGCGACGTTCTTCGTCTTTGCGGACTATCTGCGGCCGATGATTCGCCTCGCCGCGCTCATGCAGATTCCGACGCTCTTTGTCTTTACGCACGACTCGATCGGAGTCGGCGAAGACGGTCCGACGCACCAGCCGATCGAGCATCTCGCGTCGCTGCGCGCGATTCCCAACGTCGCCGTCTTCCGACCTGCGGACGCGAACGAAGTCTCCGAAGCGTACCGCGCGATCCTCGGCCTCGCCAAGACGCCGTCTGTCATCGTCCTCACGCGTCAGAATCTTCCGACGATTGACCGCTCGAAGTACGGCGACGCGTCCGGAGTCGCCAAAGGCGCGTATGTCGTGAGCGACGTTGAAGGAACTCCCGACGTCATTCTGCTCGGCTCCGGCAGCGAGGTCTCGCTCTGTCTGAACGCTCAGGAACAGCTCGCGCTTCAGGGCGTCAAGGCGCGCGTTGTCAGCGTGCCATGCTTCGAGCTCTTCGAAATACAGTCGAAAGAATACCGCGACTCTGTTTTGCCCCCGACCGTCAAGGCGCGCGTCGGCGTCGAACTTGGCGTCGAAATGGGCTGGACGAAGCTCCTCGGCGACGCCGGAAAATTCCTGGGAATGTCGTCATTCGGCGATTCCGCGCCCGCGGGCGTTCTCATGAAACACTTCGGGATTACTTCGGAACACGTCGTTGAGCTTGCGAAAGAATCGATCGCCGACGCAAAATGATCACGTCCACGTGAATCGAAACCATACGTCAAACGCTCTCGTCTTGCGCATCGCGCCGTTGGGACGAGGGCGTTTTTTTCAACGTCAACTTTACGCGACAATTTTATTGGATTCAAAGGAAGGTCAGGAGCATGACTGGTATTGATCGAAGAACGTTCCTCAACGCGGGACTGGGCGGCATACTGAGTTCGGCGACGACTTCTGGACTCGCCCACGCTCAGGAAAAGCCCAACGTCCAGGGGTTTGACGACACGCAGACCAGAATTGATACGGCAAAAGTTTGGGAACCTTTCACCGACCGCAAACTGCGCGTCGGAATCGCGGGCTACGGCGCGTGTCAATTCGGCGCTCAGTTCGGGTTCCAGAATCATCCCAACGTCGAAGTCGTCGCCGTTACAGACCTTATTCCAGAACGCTGCGACGGACTCGCGAAAGCGTGTCGATGTGAAAAGCAGTATCCTTCGCTCGAGGAAATGGTCAAAGACGACGCGATCGAAGCGGTTTTCGTCGCAACCGACGCGCCCCATCACGTCGATCACGCGATCGCCGCCATGGAACATGGCAAGCATGTCGCCTCCGCC
>CACYBR010000145.1 GCA_902772705.1 uncultured Planctomycetota bacterium | reverse complement strand
GTTCTCTTTCATGACTCGAATCGAATCAGAAAGCTCAAGAGCTTCTTCTGTAGAAATTCTGAGAAGATAATACACGATACGCTCTGCGGATTTTTTACCAATACCAGGGAGCTTTTCAAACTCCTTCATCGTCCTTGCAACTGATTCCGTTAATTCGTTCATCTCAGTTCCCTTCGTGCGCTAAAAATACTTTTGACTTCAAAGTTAACGCTCGGTTATATCACTACCGTCTGTTGAACGGCAAAGAGGTCGCAATTTCAAATATTCCGTCGAGGACAAGTCTGGGCTCTACGTACATTCTGGGGCGAGGTACGGAGAAACGAAGGTTAAAGTCCAAGTCGTCGAAATAGCTCAAGAGGTTGTATTCGGTCGATCTGGCGTTGCCTCCGGAAAGAACCAGCGACAGACGATTCGGATTTCTCCCTTCTTCGATAATTCGCCTGCGCGTTTTCCAGTAAAAGGAAGCAATCGCGCCAACCAGAGTAAAGACGACGCCAAGTCGAATAGCGCTTGAGGTTTCCGTAGCAGGATAGGCGAGCGGACTCCGCAGTTCGTCTTCCTGGCGAGCTAATTCGGAATTCTCAGGATCCTTCAACATCGGCAGTTGCGCCGTTTTAGCGCTCAAAGCCTCCGCAGTCAATCGTGGCCCCGGAAGAATGGAACCGCCTTTAAAGACGCCTTCTGAATCAACGTAATCAATGGTTGCGGCCGTTCCCACGTCAACGACTAAAAAGGGAACGCCCTTTCCCAATCGTGTAAGCCCCGCAAACGCCGCCGTTGCACGGTCCAGCCCCAACTTTTCTGGATGGTCATATTCAACGTCGATGGGGATATCCCGAAGAGTCAGCGGCACAAACGAATCGTTTGGTCTGTATCGCTGAATCAGTTTCTTGAGTGAGTTCGTTTTTTGAGCGTTTACACTTGAAACTACCCACCGGCATGGTTTTTCATCAATTTCAAGACCATGAAGCCATTCTTCTGTTTCCTCGAAAGAAGAAGAAGGATCTGTTTTTTCGTCGTCGCACGCGGGAGCGACGCGAACGGTTCCCACGTCATATGACAAAGCGTTCCGTATAGCCCTGAAGGACCAAAAACATATTTTGGCTCGCGTATTTCCTATGTCTACGGCGAACAAAGGTTGGTCAAATGTCATAGTGTTCTCGTTCAAAGAGCGATTTAAGGGGACCTCTTCTCTTACTGCCAGAAGGCGCCGTAACGGCGTCCGAATCAATCAGCCTCATCCACGGACGTTTCACTGTCCTTCGAAGACTTCTCCTCCTCGATTTTTTTCTTGATTCTTTCGTCCGATTCACGTTCCTCCCGTATGTGTCTTCGCGCTTCTAATCGCGCGACATTCTTTTTTAAATTCGTTTGCGCCTTTTCGAGTAGTTCGGACGCTTGCCACAGTTTCTGTCCGTGATGGGACTCGCAGTACTCTTTAAGAACTTTAACACATTCCTCATCCATCATGAGAACAGAGGAATGGTCGCAAAGGATTTGAGCGCGAAGGAAAAAAGAATCGTCGTTCGTATTGTCAAGTTCGTACGACTTCGCCAGAGCCTCCTGAGCCGTTTCATATTCGCCTAACATATAATGAAAGTAACCATACCAGTAGTAAAAAGCTGAATCTCTACCGTCGTCTGCTACTTCAGAAAAATATTTTTCGGTCCTCTGCACAAGAGCTCTGAACAGAGGGGTTTCCTTCATGTAGAGGAGCGAGTTCACTGATTTACAAAGCATTCTTGGATTGTCGGGCAAAACCTCTTCGACGCCAGAAACCAACACTGGAGTCGACATACTCTCCCCCATTGCCTGCAAAACGATAGGCGCGTACGTACTGTTGTTGTCAAGCGTTTTCCTGAACACTCTTTTTTGAAGGGACCACATTTTATAGCCGCCCAGCAGGCAACCGGCGCGCAAAAGCCTTTTAGCGTCGTACGGTCCTAAAACCGCCGTACGTCGAGCATACATATCGGCAAGCTCCCGCTCCTCTTCCCACGACATATCAGACGCGAGTGGAAGCGTTCCTAAAAGAGCGGAATAAATCGTCGTGTTAATGGGGAAAATTCTTCTTGACGCAAGAAGATCGGTAACAACATCAGGATACGTTTCGGTAATAAAATTGTTCTTACGTACCGCCTCCGTCGGGATTTTAAGTCCTCGCCACTGATTATCAAGGAAAAAAAACAAATACAACTCCGGCAAAGCGTCGTTCCATAGCTTTTCAGGCGAGTCTTCAGGACGGCGCTGACGGAGGAAATCCGCATATTGTAACCTGAATCGTACAAGACGGAGATTTGCAAGGGCGTTACGCACCTCGTAGCTATCGTCTCGACGAGCAACGAAATCACTGAGTTCCTTTATTCGTCTGTCGATAGACGCGACAGACATGTGTGGAAGCTTATCTTCTGAAATTTCGGAAGCCCTCAGTAGATTACGTCGTACGATGTAATCGGCGTTCTCACGTAACGCTGGGAAACAGCAAAGAGTCGTCGCCAGCAAGATGAAAGAGAACACGCCAAGTCCAAGACGCTCAAGCCGCGTCAGTCGCATGTTCTCGCGAACAGCGTCCTTTGCTTTCTCACGATTGGACGACGCGACAGCGAGGTTTTCGAAGAGTCGCTTATTTTGCCGTCCTATCGAGGCGCCGCAAAGAACGGCGAAAAGAAAAAGATTGGCGGGAAGGTAGATTCCAAAGTCAACGGACGAGGTGAAAATCTGGCCTAGAATAATCGCAATGGCGCTAATCGCTAACGCGGTCGTATCAACGCTATGCCGTCCCTTTAGAAACCGTCCTACAGCAATAAAAAGCCCAAGATACTCAAGCGTTAGCAACGCCAGCCCCAGTCTTCCCATTTCCAGCAGCGTCTGGATAAAAGAATTCTCTGCATAAAAAAACAGTCGATCAAATTGCTTTGCCTTGTCATTCCTGAAGTTCGCGAAACGGTAGGAGCCCAAACCCGATCCAATCCAGGGATAATCCTTCGACGTCTCTAAAGCAGCGCGCCAGTTCTCCCAGCGCAAATCCCTGCCCACGGCGGTATTGCCACGCTCGTCTTCCTCAACCAGCGTCGACATTCTGGCGTCAACGTTTTTATACATACTCACGGAAATAAGGGCGGCAAACGCAATAATAAAAGTCGTTAGCGGCACATACCAAAAACGACGCGACTCCTTCCGAATTGTCATTAAAAGAATCGCAACGACAAGAATTACAGTCGCCGAAACAGAAGCGCCGCGGGACATGGAAGCAAGAATCGACGCATACAACAGTCCCAACACGCCCAACCAAAAACTCAGACGACGATTAAAAAGTTCGAAAACGTCGCCAAGCACAACCTTCCATAGAGGTTCGTCAAACCTTTTATAGATCGTCTCCTTCTGGTTTTCACTCTTCTCACGGCGTCTTTCCTCAAGTTCCTGACACATCGAATGTGAGGACGTCATAAATTCACGAGCGACATAATAAAGACATGCTCCAAAGCACAGAACAAGATACCCCGCCGCTGCGTTTTTATTGATATAGGGTCCGTAAGAGTCCTTGTCGTCGCTCAACCACCAGTAATCATACTTTTCAAAATCGAACAAAGACGGATTCGCCTTCAAAGAGATGCAAACCAGAGCAAGAACAAGCCCGGTAAAAATAACAGTTTTGAACAGAACTCTACGCGATTCTGACGTATTAAACAGAACAGAAGAAGACAGAAAGAGGATAAGACCCGTCCAAAACATTGGCAGAAACTGTCGCGTTTCCGCCGAATAGACGCTGATTGTCTGCCCCCAATCTGTAAGTTTTCCCTTCTTGTCGGGGGTCAGAAACGAATTATCTATCGCGCTGTCAATCGCAAGAGCTTTCGCGACGTCGACTTTATCATCCTCTTCGTAAGGAAAGACGCGTTCGTTGAAGAGACGCTCTGATTCTGCCAGATTCGATAAATCAGACGCTTTTTCGGCAAGAAGCGCTTCGCCGTCTTCTCCATGGATCATTTCCAGAGTCAACTCGGTCTTCGGAGGAATCATAAGTCGCTTCATTTCAACAATATGAGGCGACAACTTTTCCAACGTTGCTTCGGAAAAAGGAATAACCTGAAGAACGCCCAGAGAAAGCCCGAGAAGAAGAGGAACGGACAACCAGATTGCAGGCCAGTATGAATTGAGTTTTCTGACGCGTGAAGGGGTTGTCCAAAGAGAAAGGAGCGCAAAAAAACTGGACGCAATAGTCAGGTAAATCAATCCCCTCAGATACTGTGGTTCAAACGCGCCGTTCCTCCAGGGGCCAGCGACGATCGTGGCTAAAATACACAGACGCCCAAGGTTTTTGAGTATTCCGTTAATCATCGAATCGTCGGTTCCTTTCCAAAGCAGTAATGCCTGTGATTGAAACGCCTTTTAAAGGCTTGTTCAAAAAGGCCTCGCATTTTT
Source organism: uncultured Planctomycetota bacterium (assembly GCA_902772705.1). Taxonomy (GTDB): domain Bacteria; phylum Planctomycetota; class Planctomycetia; order Pirellulales; family Thermoguttaceae; genus RUG369. The sequence goes on along the minus strand of CACYBR010000145.1, from coordinate 20,496 downwards.
CAACGTGCGGCGTTTGCCTTAAGAATCCTTCGTCGTTCCATGAAATCATGATAGGACAAAGTATTGAGTACGTCATGACGAGTCAAGCCGGCTTTTCTGGCTTGTTGAACTCCAAATCGAAGGTATTCCATTTGGCTGGCTGCATGAGCGTCTGTTGAGACAACGATTGGAACTGCATAGTCCTTAGCAAGTTTCAGCCATCGGTAGTCCAAATCAAGTCGACGCGGTTGGGAATTCAATTCAAGGCACTTGCCATACTTCTTAGCGTTTTCACACAGAAACTCAACGTCGACGTCCATTGGCGGTTCAGAGCCTATAACACGTTGAGTTGGATGCGCAATCACGTCCACAAACGGATTCTGAAACGCGTCCAGGTATCGGCGATGCAGTTGTTTCTGAGGCTGTCTCTTTCCAAAGTGAATACTAGCGACAATCCAGTCGGCGTGAGAGAGCGTTTCATCGGTCAAATCCAAGCCGCCATCTTCGAGGACGTCAACCTCAGCTCCCTTGAGAATACGAAAACGGACGCCAGACGCCTTCATGCTTTCATTGACGCCGTCGATAACGTCCCAGCAGTGAAGAATCTCCGCGTCTGTCATTCCGTTAGCAATCGCGGCGTTCTTCGTATGATCCGTCGCCGCAATGAAATCATATCCCAGAGCCTGTCCGGTTGACGCCATTTCCTCTATCTCGTTAAGACCGTCCGAAAAAGTGGTGTGAAGATGCAAATCGGCGCGCAGATCTTCCAACTTGATCAATTCTGGAGTTCCAGCGGTAATCCAATCCCGTTCTGCCGTTCCCTGCCGCAACTCTGCCGGAACAAAAGGAAATCCAAGCTTCTCGTAAAGCCGTTCAGACGTCCTTGACGAAATGCGATTAACGCCGTCATAAAGCCCCAAAGCCGTCAGTTTCCAGCCTTTGGAGGTCGCTCGTTCTGTGAGCATATTCCAGTGTTCACGGCTCGAAGTCAATAGAACTTCTTTCGTACCCCAGGTAAATTCCGAAGCGGTATAAAAATTGAGCGTCGCCGGAGGCGTAGGACGATTATTAAAAGGAACCGTGAAAAAATCTGGTCGCAGGGAAACAGAGAGTCTACGCACGTCCTGAGAGAGGATTTCTTTTACAAAAGCCGAACTCCTTACACGTTCAAAAGCGGCTTCCGTATCGTCCGTCTTGATTAAAAAGTCTAATTGTGAAAGAGCGGGTTCGGCGCGTCCCAGAGGTCCAACCTTGACTAATTCCAAAGGAGCGTTCACCGCAGCGGCGTGCAACGCTTCCAGCTCCGCGGAAGCGCGACGCTCCGCCTGCACGCGCGCGCGTTCATTTTCCTCCAGACGCATCTGGCGATATCTAGGATCGGAACGAGACGTAAAAAAGCGGCGAAATTTATCGACCACGCCACGCGCCTGATCTCTTACGCCAACAAGAGTTTCCTTAACCGCCTGCTCGCCGACCCCTTTTATGCCGGTTGTCTTACATTCTGCTTGTAAGGAAGCAATAATCGCGTCTGCCAACGCGTCTGCATTGGCCAGAAACATCGTGTCAACATCGGCAATTTCAGGAGATTTCGTCTCCAAACAAAGGAACGTTTCAGCTCCTGAGGGGGCGTCGGCTTCCTTGCTCGTCTTCACGGGGTCCTGTTTCTCAAGATTTAGGATATCTTCAAGAATGTCGAGTTCTTCCTGTTCAGAGAACTCGCCGGACTTGGAAAGAACGCTCGCTCGACATGCCTTTTTAAGTTGCTCCGTGTTTCGAACGCCAAGAGGTCCACGAACATAATTGATGGACTCAACAGGAAGGGACTTAATCCTCAACAGCCCAACGACGTTTGGAGACGTCTCGCGCAAAAGTCGATCGCGCAGGGGATTCGTTCCTGTCAGGATGATTTCCCGAACATTCCAGACAGCGTCGCGAGAAAAATTCCCGAACCAATATCCAAGCATCCCTTCGAGCTCATGAACTTCGTGTTCTTTTCCAAGATCAACAGAAGAAAAGTTTTCAAGAGGAACCTCAAGATACTTGAGACGTTCCGCTAATCCCAAAAGCTCGTCCGTCATAAAAGACGGTCCTTCTCTGTACTCAAGCAAAAGAGCTGTTTGTTCTACGACTTCAGATATAGCGATATTGTTCATGTCAGACTCGAAGTTCGTCGAAACGAACGTTCTATATTCCTGATAAGTAGAGGAGGACTAAGAAATACAACGCTTTCAGAGAACAATGAACCGTCGCATAAGACGCATGCTTCCGCAGACAATTACGCAGAGGCCGTTAAAAAACTCCCAAAGGAAGTTCCAGTTCACTCTCGTCAACTGTCAACGCAACGTCATTGTCTCAAAACACAAGAATTCCAACGTCCAACAATGGACGCTGGAACCCCGTTATCAACTGTTTTACTTTTCGTATTCGGAACGTTGCGGTCTCGCAAAACGATTAGTGACGGAAGTGACGGCGACCGGTAAAGATCATCGGCAAACCGAGTTCGTTACACGCGTCGATAACTTCCTGATCACGCTTGGAACCTCCCGGCTGGATAACAGCCGCAACCCCCTTCGCCGCCTGAACGCCGTCGGCAAACGGGAAAAACGCGTCTGAAGCCAAAACGGCGCCATTAGCTCGGTCGCCCGCCTTTTTAACGGAAATCTCGACAGAATCAACACGGCTCATCTGACCCGCGCCAACTCCGACGAGCATCTCGTTCTTCGCAAGAACGATTGCGTTGGATTTAACGTGGCGAACCATCGCCCATGCAAAACGCAAGTCCTTCATCTGTTCCTCGGTCGGCGCTTTATCGGTAACAACGCGCCAATCCTCTTCAGGATCGACGTCAACGTCGGCGTCCTGAAGGAGCGCGCCTCCTGTCAAAGGACGCGCTACCCAGCATGGCTTAGAGGGCTCAAACTTCACGCCGCCACATTCAAGCAAACGAACGTTGACATGCCATTTCGGGATCGTTGTTAAGATCTCGAACGCCTTCGGAGAAAAAGACGGCGCAATGATCGCTTCAACAAAAAGTCCGGGCTGAGCAAGATAGTTGGCGGCGGCTTCATCCAACTCGCGGTTAACGCCAATGATGGAGCCAAAAGCGCTGAGTGGATCGCCTTCCATTCCCTTACGAACAGCCTCTTCAATCGAATCGGCGACAGCGGCGCCACACGGATTATTGTGCTTCAAAACGGCGGCTGCAGGACGTTCAAAGGAGCGACACATCGTCAACGCGGCGTCCAAATCCAGATAGTTGTTGTAAGAAAGTTCCTTGCCGTTGAGCTGACGAGCGGAAACGGCAGAGACGTCCTTGTGTTTCGGATCGATATACAACGCCGCACGCTGGTGAGGGTTTTCACCGTAGCGGAGTTCGGAAACGCGCTTCATTGTGGAAGAAATGGTTTCCGGGAAAGTCGCGGCGCCGTCATGTTCGGCGAAGTAACGAGCGATCGCCGCGTCATAGGCGGCGGTATGGGCGAACGCGTCGCGAGCAAGACTACGGCGCAACTGAAGCGTCAAAACTCCGTTCTGCTGAATCTGCTCAAGAACGGGAGCGTACTGGGAAGGATTGGTAACGACGCCGACGAATTTATGATTTTTGGCGGCGGCGCGAACCATGGTTGGTCCGCCGATGTCAATATTCTCGACCGCTTCCGCGTCGGTAACGTCTGCCTTAGCCACCGTCGCTTCGAAAGGATAAAGGTTAACGACAACAAGTTCAAAAGGCTCGATACCATATTCTTCGGCGGATCGCATATCGCTCTCGTCGTCGCGACGGCAAAGGATCCCGCCATGAACTTTCGGATGCAACGTCTTCAGGCGTCCGCTCATCATTTCTGGAAAGCCCGTGTAATCGGTAACGTCAGTAACAGGAATGTTGTTCGCTTCCAGATGACGCTTCGTTCCGCCAGTACTGAAAATCCGTACGCCTGCTGCGGCAAGCCCCTTCGCGAAGTCGGCCAATCCCATCTTGTCGCTTACGCTAATCAACGCCCGTTTAACCTGAGGATCCATGTAACGTCCTTTCGTGCGCTATGCATCTTAAAAGGTGATTGTTATGACGCGGAGAAAATGCGCTCCACCGTCCGCCGCTAACGCCCAACAACCAACGAAGTCGAGGCGGATAACGCGGGAATGACCGAGAGCTTACCTAATTTTCCCCTGCCGGATAAAACGGTCAAGTCCCCTTAATTCGGGATTTGAACCTATCGCGGCTTCAAAATAAAACCGCGGCCGCGAACATGCGCTAAAATAACGCCGTTCTCGTCCGTCACGACGGCGTCGCCTAGTGTTGTTGATCGCGTTCTCAATGTTTCTTTGGCTCTGGCGATGATCTTTCCGGACTTTACCGACTTGCAATAGCAAACGGAAACGTCCTGGGAAACCACAGATTCGTCAGTGTAGTTGAAAGCGGCGGCCAGAGCATAATCGGCAATTGAAAAAAGTACGCCGCCCTGACAAATTCCCACGCCGTTGAGATGCATGGGAGTAAGCGTAAGCTCGGCGGTCGCGGTTCCTTCTCCTGCTTCCGTAAGCTCAATGCCAACCATATCGCAGATAAAGCGGTCAGCTTGCATTCGTTCCAGTTGCCGACGCCGAACGTCTGTCAACTCGACGTTGTTTACCTGTTCACTCACACGTAATCTCCAAAAGTAAGATTTATTAGTTCAGAACTCAACGATCAAGCCGAATCTGATTCGTCGCAACAAAAACGTTATTATGCTGGATACGAACGGTAAAACCGGCTTGATCACCGAGCGCTTCAAGATCAAACTGGATATTCTTGAGATCCAGATCGGGATCAACCTCAACCTGGCAGATTAGAACGAACTGTCCGTCGTTCGTGATATTGGCGTACAAGTCGACTATATTGATCTCTTTACTACCGAGATAACGAGTAAACTGAGACACAATGCCTTCGCAGTCTTTTCCGAAAGCAGAAATAACGTACGTGTTGGCGTTTGAACCAAAGTTGGGACGCACCTCGCCCGTCGTTGGAAAAACAATCGCCTGGCAACCTTCGAGCCCTTTCTCTTCGAGAATCTGTCGTTTCAGTTCGTCGGCGTCGTGTTCTTCAGCGGTCGTAAACGTTAGAATCAAAGTAAAGTAACCGTCCAGAACTGTCTGACTACATGATTCGATGTTGCCGTTAAGACGAGCAATCACCGTGCTCACGCCAGCAACGATTCCAGGACGGTCGACCGCCGCCACATCAACTACGTAACCGTAACTCATAAGGTTTCTCCCTTGAAACACATATCTCGGAAAACGTCGAAATCAAACAGTTCTCTCCATCAAGAGCGCCAAGTCGCCTCGGTCCCTCAGAACGTCTGAAACCTGACCTTATTGTACATGAAAAGCGGATTCTTTCCAGATTTGAAAGACGAAGAGACTCACAAATAAGGATAAAACTCCATCAGAGGCAACACGTGATTATCTCACTCGTCACGAACGCTAAATTCAAGTTTCCAGCTCCTTGGACCGTCAACCTCGTCGCACCAAATTTCCATCGCGCCCAATTCCGTGATCTTCGTGTGGAACCGCACCGCTACGAATTCTGGTTCAGCGGTTTGCTCCACGTTTGTTTCACTGTCAGGAGACGCGTCAAAGCGAGTCTCGATCGGATCTGTCTCATGAAGTTCGTCGTCGGAGACCTGTATAACGCTCTTTTCTTCGGGATCAATCCAGTCAACGACGGCCCCCGGCTGGTCTTGCGGACGAGTCGTCGAAGAGAAAAAACGAAACGTCGCTCGCTCGCCAACGACCAGTTCGAACGATTCAGAGGGAACGTCGCACTCAGAACCTTCTTCCATGCCCATTGGCGCGACGCACAGCGCCTTAAGCGGACGAGGAATACCCGGAATGGCAGGAGCCGACGTTTCAATACCGATGTAATAAGATCGCGCAGAAGCGCCGCGGATACGAACTCCGGAACCGTGTTTAACGGCGCCATAGTACGCCGCGCCCCGAGCGACGGCGCTTTCAAGTTCCGCGTCCGGATGCAAATTTGTCGGCTTGGCGTCGGGATACCACATTTCCAATTGTCGCTGGAAACGCGATTCGATCAGTTTTGATTTAAACACTCCTCCGTTGAGAAGAAAACGCGTCGGGATGATTGCGGCGCCAGAATCGTCCACTCTCGAGTCAAGGAACGCCGCCACATGCTTCGTGATCGCAGCGTCAGCCTCATATGGCAATCCTGCTTCTCTCAGTCCAAAACCAGTCCGTCGTTTAGGACGTTCTGTTATGGAACAGGTCGGGAAAAAGCCCTCCAACGCGATCGAAACCACGTCCGCCTTCGGAAACAAGATTGATACGGATTCGCCAACAAGCTTGCTGGAACGACCAAGAATCGAAACTTTATAAGAATCATCCGTTTCATCGGCTTGAAGGAGCGCTTCTTTGGCCTCGCGGCACTGGCGCCAGAGAGCGCTCGATTGCCAGGGATTGAGCTTGACGCCCTGCTGCGTGAAGAGCTCTGCCGCTCGGTGCGCCAGAGCAAGGTCAATATTGTCGCCGCCGAGTAGTAGACGATTGCCAACTGCCAGACGTCGTAGAACAAGCTCGCCGTCTTCTTCCTCTGCGCGAATCAAAGAAAGGTCCGTCGTACCTCCGCCCACGTCGCATACGAGAACAACGTCGCCAACCTGAAGTTCTTTGCGCCACCCGGAGCCCATCTGAGCCAGCCAGGAATAAAGGGCGGCCTGAGGCTCCTCGAGAAAAAGAAGCGTCTCAAGATTTAATCCCGCACGACCTGCCGCCTCACGTGTAAGCTCACGAGCGCTTTCATCAAATGAAGCCGGCACGGTCAAGACAACCTGTTGATCAAAAATGGGATCGTCGGGAAAGGCATGATTCCATGCTGCAACAAAGTGGGCGAGGTAGCGGCGGGACGCCTCAACTGGCGAAACTTTGGAAACAGCCCCTTGAGCGTTCCACGGTAAAATCGGCTGACGACGATCGACTCGCGAGCACGTCAACCACGACTTCGCCGACGAAACCACACGCTCAGGATACTCGGCGGCTCGACGACTCGCAATCTCGCCGACCAAATAAAACGCGTTGGGATTTGAAACTCCAGACGGTTTTACCTCGGTGGAGGAATCAAGTCCGAAAACTTTCCTGAAAAGTCCCTTTGCTCGCTTTATGGCGCTCTCTTCGGGAACGTTCGTCGGCGCAGTCTCGGCGGCGGCGTCTTTTGGTCCGTTGGACGCCAAGTCGAGGCTGTCCCACGGAAGCGCCCAGTTGGAAATATCACGTTCCTCTTCCGCCCCAATGTACAGCGAAGAAGGCAAAACGGGACGCGATTCAATAATCGAAGGTTCAACAAATTGTGGAATGTTCAGGATCACGGGCTTGGAGTCGGGCTTTCCATCCGTTTCCAGCAGTCTGTACGCAAGTTCAGAATTTGTCGTTCCGAGGTCGATACCGATAGAATATTTCATCGTTGTTTTGCTCCTGTTCGGGCAATTCTACTCCACTCCCCTGCGTGGAAATATGATGTTTCATTCAACGTCTTGGCGGCGTTTAGTTGCGAACAGATTGAAGAGAAAGATTCCCCAAAGAATCAATCTTGAGAACCTGACGTATCTCGTCGAACGATCTGGCGACAAAGTCCGCCCTCTCATATTCCGTCTCAGCGTGGCCGTCGCTAAAAAAGCCTATTGTCGTCATATTGGCGTTCTTTCCAGCGTTAACGCCACTACGCGAATCGTCGATCACTACGCAACGTTCAGGAGTTTCTCCAAGCTTTCGAGCGCACGAAATGAAAATATCGGGAGCAGGTTTGCCCTGCTTGACCTCATTGCCAGCAACGACTCGATCGCCGAAGAAATCACGAATGCTCATCCAGTCAAGCACATACTCGACGTTAACCTTTGGCGCAGAAGAACCAACCGCCATCGGAACGCCGTTGTCAGCCAGATAACGCACGAAGTCAACGGCGCCGTCGATTGGCCTTACATGCTCGACGATACTTTCGCGAAAAGCCGTTTCCTTTCGTTCAACTACGTCGGCCAGTTCTTCCGGGGTTATAGGAGTTTTCCAATAGTGTTCAACGATGTACTCCGACGTCATACCGAACGTACGCCAAAAGGTTTCTTCGGAAAACACAACCCCGTCTTCTTCTGCAATCTTCATCCAACTGGCAAGGTGAGCGGCGTTACTATTTACCAGAACGCCGTCCATATCAAAAATCAAACCCATAAATATTGAACCTTTCTCCCTTGGCAAGGAATCGGCAGGCGACATTATTCTCTGTTCTGTCAAACAACCAAGTCTATAAATTGCGGTCATTTTATCTTTTTTATACATTACGCCAAGGCGTCAGACAACATACAGTGCAAACGGTGGACGCATTTTTATTGGTTGAATCAATTCACGGGAATATCAACATTTCACTCAGATAATCAAAAGAACTACGAACTCCCTATTGCGTTAATGGCAAATGGAATGTATTTTCAAGTCGCTTTGCAAAAGAAAAGATATCACCTCTTTTTCAAGGAGATCAATCAGTGTCCGAAAAAGAAGCGCCTCCTGTCAAAGTGTGCAGGGGAATCCGCGGGGCGACTGTCGTCGACGAGAATACGCCTGAAGCGATTCTTAAGTCGACGCGTGAGCTTCTTGCACTTATTATTCGCCTCAATGGCATTCAGAAAGAAGACGTCGCGAGCGCCATTTTCTCCACGACTACCGATCTTGACGCGGCGTTTCCCGCCGTCGCCGCTCGTCAGTTTAACTGGTTCGACGTCGCCTTGATGTGCTTCCACGAATTGGACGTGCCCGGTTCTTTAAAAAGGTGCCTGCGGATTTTGATCCACTGGAACACGACAAAAAGCGCGGCAGAAATCAGACACGTCTACATCAAGGGCGCCGAAAGACTTCGCCCTGAACGCGGCGATCTGCCCCCTGTGGACTGGGATGAACTCGAAGCGTGGATACAAACGCAAATCAACCCGGAGATAACGGCGATTAAACAACAACCTGACTGATTTGGGCGTAAAAATCGAGACTGGCGCGCAGACATGCGTCCTCAAGGTTTAAAGAACGACAGGTCTGCCGCTAAAATCCCTACAAAAGACAGATAACGCGAGCGAACGCAATTCAAAGTAGGCAAGACACGAAACATAGTAAAAATTCATATCTCATTCTATACACTATGTTTAGTGTCTTTAAAAAAAACGTTTCTAGTTAGAAGAAAAAGCTTGCCTTCGTCTTATTTTTTTGTAGAATCCGCATACTTGCATTCCACGTTTCAGCGGAAAAACTGAAGCGATTGTTTTAACCCCTCTGGGTTCAGAAACGGCTTTGTTTTCGTCGACGTCTTAGCGCGGCGTCAGTCGTAAACCTTCGAGTTTCCAGACCCAGTAAACAGCGCGCCCCTGGTTCGTTGAGTTTCGTACGCTCCGCGAATTGTGTATAGTTTTCCCCAACTTGTTAGTTGAACTTGTTTCGACGATGAAGCGTGTTTTATCGTTGCAGACCTGAACGTCGTCCTTGCTATGTTTTAAAAAGCGTAGCCGAGCGATCGTTGTTCATTCGGGAGTGACGTCCCGTAAAGGTTTGTTGTCCGGAAATTGCTTTGTTTTGTTCCACAACCCCGAACTTAACAGACTGGCCTGTCCGGTTCTGAACCGGCAATCCTTTGACGTCTGATTTTTTCAATTAGTTCCCGCTTTTTGTCAAAATCGTCAAAATAGGAATTCCTCAATAATAAAACGGCTTTAACAATTGGCGAAAACCGGCGCCTCCCCAACAAGGAGTGCATGTCGAATGAACGCCCCCTCTTACCGTCCTTTTATTGGCATCAATCTCGAAAACAAACCCGCGTATCGCGGAGTCGCCGAATATGATTACGTTTCGGCAGATTACATAGACGCAATTGTACAGGCAGGCGCCATTCCGGTTCTCCTTCCTCCTGTTGACAATCTTGACTTGATCCCAGAGATGATAAGCCGCCTCGACGGTTTCCTCTTTGTCGGCGGTCCTGACTTGGACCCTCGAAACGACGGTTTCATGATTCATTCTTCTGTCCGCCCAATGTCTCGTCGTCGTGAAAAGTTCGATCGTGCGTTGATGAAGGAGATTGCAAAGCGTCGTATCCCCGTTATGGGAGTTGGCGTCGGTATGCAACTTCTCAATGTTTCACAGGGTGGCGCTCTCTTCCTTCACCTTCCTGAGGACCTTCCGAACGCGCTTCCGCATCGTGATTCTCAGGGTGATCATTCTCTTAGACACCGCGTTATTGTCGAAAAAGGCACGCTCCTCTACTCCGTCTACGGCGACAATGAAGTTCGCGTCAACAGTCGTCATCATATGGCAGTCGACGACGTGGCGCCTGGTTTCGTCGCAACAGCGCGCTGTCCCGGTATGTCCGACGGCAAATCTTCTTCTGACGACGAAGACCGTAGCGGCGATTCCGTCATTGAAGCTATCGAATCCTGCATGGACGACTGGTTCGCTTTCGGCGTACAATTCCACCCGGAAGTTAAACTTTCTGCGACGGATCTCGATCGTCAGATCTTCAATGAATTCGTCAAGGGCGTCATGTTCTACCGTGAAACAGGGCGTAATATTCTCACGATGAAACCTCACGCGAAAGAAACGTCAAAAAAGGCAAGAAAGGTCAGGAACTCCGAAGTTCCTGCAGAACGAGGCGCTCGTCTTTGAAAAAGTCAACACGCTGATTGAACTATCCTGAAGGGAACGAATCAAAAGGTCGGTTCGTTCCCTTCTTTTCGTACTTGTCTTTATTTCTACGTTTTGTTATCTTCTTCTTGAATTAACGCGCCTTTTCATGCGTATCTCCCTTGTGAATTGTCGTTCGGTTAACCGTCGTTTGGTAAAAAGGTGGGAAGATGTTCTCGTTCAACAAAAAAGGTGAAAGGATAAGCTCAACCAACTACTGGTTTGCTGGAATCCATATTTCCTCCTCCGCAAGTAAGCTCGAGGCCTCGCTGATGGGTTGCGAAGGCGCCTATCCCGGCGCGTCTCTCACGTTACAGAAAAGCGTCTCTTTTGACTTGCCAGAAGAGATCATAGCCGCCTATGAGGACGTTCTGGAGTCTGTGAGAATCGAACAGGACTCTGTTTCTTTAAAACGCTCTTCCCCAAACGCCTCCCTCGAAGATTCTGCATCCTTTTTTCCCAAAACGAACACGTCCGCACGTTCTGCCAGAAAAACTCTCGTCCCCCAAACGTTGACCAAATTATCATTACTGCGTTCCATGATTGTCGATATTCAAGAGGAAGCGTTCTCTGAACTTCTGGCCGATTCGGACGTGAAACCTCAAGAAGTTGTCGCGATTGCGCTCAACGATCCCGGAATATGGACTGGACCATGCGACTGGGAGCCTCGCGAATCATATTATCCGCTCAGCGACGGAAGTCTTCTCGCAACACGAACGGGCATTAACGTGATATACTCGTTTGTTCCAGCCGATTGGTCCCCGCTAGGCCATGGTCGCGCATTCCTCAGTTTCCCTTACTGGATCCTTCTCTCGTCAAGCGATAGAGGACGCCTCATTCTTGACCTCGGAGAAACGGGACGGTGGACCTATATTCCCCCTTCCCAAACGGCTGATTCATGGTCTAAAACGTTGTATCGGGAGGTTGTTCCCTGCGGGGCTTTATTGAATCTCTTTACACGTCAGGTTACTAAGGGCGAATCGTCTATCGACCTGAGCGGCAAGCTGTCAGTTCAAGGAAAAAACTCAGGCGAACTGCTGAGTTTCTGGCGCGAATACCAAGATAAGGCTCGCGAAAGCGCCAATCTCCAGCAGCGCTATTATTCGACGTCGCATTCAGGTCTGTTAAACGAGACGTTTTACTTCGAAGCTCTTAAATCTGCTCCACCCAGAAAATTTTCGTCTCTTGACGCGCTTTGCACCTCAGTGCACTTTATTGCGGAACAGATCAAAGACAGCGTCGAGTCAAATGTCAAACAATTTGCCGAACCCTATGACGTCGTCCTGACAGGAGCCGCGAAACAAAACGGTTTGCTCTTCTCGATACTGTCAACGCTCATGGAATCCAGCGAGTTTCATAAACTTTCCGAGTACGGATTCCTGGAAGACTCGTTCGACGCGACGGCCGTAGCGACTCTCGGAATTCTTTTTGCGGCGGGAATTCCTGCCGCGTTAACGGCGTTATACGGCGTTAAAAGCGACGCTCTTCTAGGGAGAATCGTGCCTGGGACGTCAGAATCGCGAAACCTGTTTCTTAAATTCGCGTCGGGAAATTCAAACCAACGCTGAGACTTGCCGAACGGGCGGACTACGAGGTTTATTTGACGTTTAGCGCACGCTGATTTTGTCCTTGTTAACGTGGTAAAATCCCTTTTTGCCGATTTCCAGCCGTTGTTTTCACGTCCCAGATAGTGTATATTGGGAGAAAGTTGCCGTTACAATCAAACTGACGCACAAGCGCTTTTCACAATGTTCCAAGACCTTAAACCTGGAGGTAAACGAAGGGCTATGTCAGAAGAAAAAACAATTTTCAAAAAGATCATCGATCGAGAGATTCCTTCAAAGATCGCCTACGAAGACGATCTCTGTCTGGCGTTTTACGACGTGTCGCCACAGGCTCCCGTTCACGTTTTGATCATCCCTAAAACAACGGAATTGCGCTCCATTGACGACGTTCAAGAAAAAGACGAAGCTCTCGTCGGACACATTTTCTGCGTGATTCAGAAACTGGCTCGTGAGTTGGGAATCGCTGAAACTGGATATCGGGTTGTCTCTAACTGCGGAATCAACGCCTGTCAAACAGTGCCCCATCTGCACTTCCACCTGCTTGGCGGTCGAGGTTTTTCCTGGCCGCCGGGGTAATTCGTTTCTACTCTTTTGCGGACAACCATTTCAACAATTACAGCGTTTTTCTTAAAAAGAACTTTCAGTCAAAGAGGCGAGCAGGATGGATAAGATTCAGCAGTACATTGACAACAATAAAGATATTTTTTTGAATCAGTGGTTTGAAGTCCTTCGTATTCCGAGTATCAGCGCTCAGAAGGAGCACAGGGACGACATGATCAAAACCGCCGAATGGATTGTCTCTTTTCTAAGAGAAAAACTCGGCATGTCGGCACGCGTGATCCCCACAGACGGCAACCCGCTCGTTTACGGCGAATCGCCCGTTATCTCAGGCGCGCCTACAGTCATGCTTTACGGCCACTATGACGTCATGCCGTCAGATCCTGACGACGCCTGGCTCACCCCGCCCTTCGAACCGACAATACGCGACGGAAAGGTCTTCTGCCGCGGCGCCAACGACGATAAAGGACAATGGAACGCTCATCTTTGCGGAATGCAGACCTACCTCGCCCTTAATGGCTCTTTTCCAGTACAGGTTAAGATCATTCTGGAAGGCGAAGAAGAAGTTGGCAGCGCGTCCCTCTCCAAGTTTCTTGATTCGGAAGAAAACCGCAAACTTCTCGCTTGCGACGCTCTTCTTGTTAGCGACACGTCCGCCGCTGGTCCCGGCCTTCCCGCGATCACCTACGGTCTTCGTGGCGTCATGAGTTTCGAAGTTAAGCTCACTGGTCCTAATCGCGACCTCCACTCAGGCGTTTACGGAGGTTCCGTCTACAATCCTGCTATTGCTTTGTCCAAACTCCTTGGCTCGATGATTGACGAGAACGGCAAAGTACAGATTCCAGGTTTCTATGACGACGTTGAACCGCTGACCCAGATTGAGCGTGACGCTCTCGCGAAAAACCCTTACGACGGACCCTCGGAAGAAGAACAGATTGGCGTCGCTTCAACCTTCGGCGAACAGGAATACACCGTTTTGGAACGACGCGGAGCGCGCCCTTCGTTTGATATAAACGGTCTGACGAGCGGTTATCAGGGAGAAGGAGGCAAAACAATTATTCCGAGTTGGGCTTCCGCGAAATTCACGTTCCGTACCGTTCCAAACATGAACCCTGAAAAGATTCGCGCTCACGTTGAGGAATTTGTTAATTCACATGTGCCTGCCGGCATTAAAGTCGATCTGAACTATCAACAAGGTTCTGGCGGCATGGTCGCGCCTCTTACCGGTAGATTTGTCGTCGCGGCGAGCGAAGTTCTGGAAAAGGTTTATGGCGTCAAGCCCCTATTCGTTCGCGACGGAGGTTCGATCCCGATCGTTGCCAAGCTTCGCACTGAACTCAACGCGGAAACCGTCCTCGTCGGCTTCGGCCTTGAAGACGACGCCATCCACTCTCCCAACGAAAAATTTAATCTCGATTCTTTCTTTGCCGGAATCAAGACTGGCGCGCTCCTCTGGGAAGCGTTCGGCAAGATCGCCAAATGAATTTGACTTGTCGCTCTAGTTTGACAACACGTCTCCTTTGTTAACCTACAGGAGGAACGACGCCCCGGAGTCGTCCCTCCTGTTTCTTTATAGAATTCAACGAGATTTCCATGAGCTCGCTTATACCCCCGTCACGTTACTTTCCCCCCGCTTCAATTGCGCCTGACGACGGTCTGCTCGCAGCAGGCGGAGATCTCGCTCCAGAAATAATCGTTGACGCGTTGATTCATGGAATCTTCCCCTGGTCGGCGCCAATCATAACTCAAAACGACGACGGTTCAGAAATACCGGTCGACGATCAAAACGGAGACAACACGTTTTTCTTCAACGCCCTGTCTCCTGCTAGCCAGAAAGCAATCTGGAACGGTTACGGCTTCTCCTCGCTGAAAAGTCTGAGACAGATAAGAGAAACGCTCTGTTGGTGGTCGCCTGACCCGCGAGCGATTTTCGAACTTGAAACACTTCACATTCCGTCGCGTCTCCGCCGCACGATGAGAAGTTCCAGATTTCAGGTTACATTCGATCAGGCTTTTCCAGAAGTTATACTTGGCTGTGCACTGGCAGAAAGAAGGAAAGAAGAAGGAACCTGGATCACAAAGGAGTTTTTCTGTGGGTATTGCCTTCTTTTTGAACAGGGACTGGCTCACAGCGTGGAATGTTGGACAGACTTTCAGGGTAAAAATCGCCGACTGGTAGGCGGAGTATATGGCGTGGCTATCAATAGTTTCTTTGACGGCGAATCAATGTTCAGCGTTGAGACGGACGCTTCAAAAGTCGCGCTCTTTACCCTGCTCAACCATTTAAAGGAGCGCAATTTCCAACTCTTTGACCTTCAGATACTCAATTCTCACACGAAAAGTCTCGGCGGAATCGAGATTTCTCGCAACGAGTATCTGAGCAGGTTAAAACGCGCCGTCCTAACGCCTGCGACGTTTTGATCGTCAGCGTCAGGCTCAACTTTCGTCATGATTCTAATCTTTAATATTTTTTGATTTAGACTCAATTCGGGGAATGGACGGAAATGTAAGCGTAAACTGGGTTCCCCGGTTGGTCTCGCTCTGGATAGCAATACGACCGCCGTGACTTTCAATCACTTTGCGAACCGTTGGCAGTCCAAGCCCAGTTCCACCCACCTTCGTGGAGAAGAACGGTTCGAATATTTTACTAAGCGTCTCGTCGCTCATACCACAACCCGAATCAATGAGATCAATCGCAACCTCAGAACCACAAGGTCTGGTACGAACAAGGATCTCACGTCCGCCCTGTTCATCCTGTTTTGCGGCAATCGCCTGAAGCGAGTTCAGGAGCAAATTCAAAATCGCACGATTGAAAGAACGCTTATCAATACGAATAGTCGGCAAATCGTTCGAATAATATTCCATGACCTTAACATTAGCCGCGTCGGCCTGCGGTTTGAAGAACTCGACGATTTCTTTGAGTTCCTGATTAGCGTCGGCAGGAACAAGGTCCAGATTGTGCGCTCTCGTAAAATTAAGAAATTCGTTGAGAAGTTCCTCCAAACGCAACGTTTCGCGTTTAACAGTTTCGATTCGTTTTAGAATGCGTTTCTGTCGTGGCGAACTCTCCAACTCGTCGACGTCCTCCTCCAGTAGCCCCATATTGAGACGAATCGTCGAAAGAGGATTCTTAACCTCGTGCGCAAGTCCTCCGGCCAATTGGGCAATTTCGGTATACTGCTCTTTCAGACGGCGATTTAATTCATTCGGTGAAAAATCTTTGACGGCAGACGTATCCATTATCTCATCGCTCCCTGTAACGTCTGCGCGCATACTCCCAGATTTGGAAGCAGCACGCCAGACAAAAAAACAAGTCAACGTCCCTTATCGGGTGGGTTCACAGTAGGGATCTGCGCTTCAACATCCTCCAGCGTCATCGGTTCAATCGGGAATGGAACCGGTTCAAACGCCTCGTCTTTAGGTTCACGCAACCGCTGTTCCTCTTTACTGTCCACTCGGGAAAGCATCACTTCATCCTGCAGTTCGGTCAGCCAGTCCGGAAGTTCAAATCCAACCCCGCCTGGTTCTGCAGCAAAGGACTCAACCATCTCTTCAAGCTGTTTAAAAACCGGATTGTCCTCGCCATTAGCACGGACTTCCGAGATCGCGTCAAAAACGAGTCCGCACATCTGCGCAACTTCCAGAGGGCGCACAAAGCGTTCATGAAGTCGTTCATAAATGCTCTGAAGCCAAATTCCATAACGTTTATTGAGCGTCTCGTAAAGAGCGAGAATATTACCGGCCTGAACGGCGCTCTGTTCCTTGATGTTTTCCTTCCACAGTTCAGCGGCGGGTTTACAGGAACGAATCAATGAATCATGAGTCCAATAAACAGGTTTCAGGTTCCACGAAATTCTTTCATATTTAGAAAGGACTCTCAGAAAATCGAGGAAAATAAAAAGCTTTTCTCCCCTGTCTGACTGCGTCGTCGTACTGTTATAGTCAATGTACTCAGAGTAATTTTCAGCGACGCACTCAAGAATCTCCTCAAGCATTCCCTCGGCGTCTTCAAAACGGATCTCGTTGTTGATAATCGCGGTAATCAGAGAGTCGCCACACTCAAGTTCTCTGTCTTCTCGTTTCATCTCAATGAGCGTCGCCAGAAAGTTCGAGGTTCCCTGATGGAGGATGGCGCGCAAATTACGGAACGCTAAAAACTGTTGCGTAAAGAGGTCGGCGCCATATTTCTGAACAAATTCCTTGATCAAATTCCACTGTCTTTCAGGGGAGATTCTTTCAACAGACGAAATAAGAATCTGCTGGCTATGTTGCAACCAATACTTGAGCACAACAGAAGTCGCTCTATTCAAGTAGGAAACGAGAGCGTCGTCAGTAGAAGTGAAACCAGCGTTCTCGACGTCCCAGAATCGCGACGATTCCGCCAGCGTTTCCGTAAGACTACGCATAGCGGATTCTACAAAACGGTCATATTCTGTAATCGATCCCGGAGCTGACAAACGTATCTGTTCCATTTTCTGGACGCACTCGATCAACTGGAACGTTTCCGTCAGAAGTCCGAGCTTGGGCGCGTATCCGAGAAGACGAACGACGACTTGTTGCAAACGCCGACACTCGACAATAGCTTTGACGTCGCCGCCGCGCGCGGTGGGAATATACAGCAAAGTCTCGTACTGAAGACGCTGAATAAGAGTCGGCCAAAGACGCCGAACGCGTTGAACGTCACGGCGAAAGATCGCGCTCAGCGTCTCAAGAACGGTGGACTTCCAGGGCTTCTCATATTTTTCTGACTTCTCGTCCCGGAGCGTCGCCTTCAAATACAAAACGGCGTCTTCGACTTCGACAATCGTCCAAACGATACGATCGAGAAGAATCTCCTTCGTTCCACGCAACTGATCGTACTCGGCCAGCGAATCTGCCGTTCCTGATGGTTTTGGAATCTTAAAACGGGAAGTCTGATCCAAGAGCTCGTACAAGTCACGTTCAAACGCCTGAGCCTGTTTCAGCCACTCCTCCAAACGCAACCTCGCGTCGGCAGTGACGTCCTCTGAGACCGATTCCTCCGTGTGAAAGTTCAGTAATGGAGATTTACCGGCGGCAAATTTCCAGAGTTTTGCAGTCGAGTAAATAAACGTGAGCCGTTCAGAAACACGATCCGTTTCCCGCGCAAACTCGTAGTCGTCTCCCTCTGATCCGCTATTGAAAGCGGACTTTCCAGACTCTGTATCTTCGGCGTTGCCGTCGTCGGCGCTATCCCGAAAGCTCATGTTTTCATATGCGGCTCTAAAGGTCGGATCACCCCCGGTAATCGTCTCGTCGTCCTCTTCAAAATCGTCGTAATAGTCTTCGTCAAGCTCCGAGTCGTCGCCTCCTTCAAGGAAAGAAACACTAGAGGAGCCTCTCTCGCCGCCCTCAGCCTTCTCATTCGCTTGAGAATCGACGTCAGGATTATCGTCCGACGCAGCGTCGTCGTTTTCCATAATACGCTGTATCTTTTCAGCAAATTCTGCGTCGTCTTCTTCTACGCCCAACGCGTTAACAAGTTCGTTCCAGATCTTTTTCTTCTCAATATCTTTCTGGTCGGCAGAAGAGGATTCCTGCGTTCCGTTCGGAGAGTAATCCGGATTGGAAACGGAAAAGGAACTCCTCGGCTTGCCAAAAACATATTCGTGATAAATCTTTCGCTTTGCGGCGGTCATATTCACCGACCCAATGACGATCTCCATGAATACGTAATACGTCAGGAACTTTGGAAAAATCTTCTGATTGTCAAAATAGAATTTTTCCAAGTCTTCAGGCGACGGTAAGTTTTGGGAGTTAAAGACTCTGGCGGCGTCTCGCAAAGACGCTTTTACCGTAATCTTCGGAGCGCCGTTTTCGTTTTTGGTGCAACGCGTCGAAAGAATAAGGCGACGCGCCAAATCCGCCAGCAGAGGATTATCCGTTTTGAACGCAATCTTACGGTCAAATTTCTCGTCGCCAAGCTCAAGAACAGGGATCGTCCAATAATCGTCCGCGTTAGCCTCTATCCGATCAAGAAAACTCTTGGTCATGTTCCAACGCTTCAGATACTCGTCCATTGACCACTTCGTATCAATAGAAGAGGCGTTACGTCGTCGCAGAGAGATCGGCAAGGAGGCGTCCGTCTCAACGTGCCAAACCTGCTCCATCCAGCAACTCGCAAGAGTATGGAAGGAGTAATCTGCCTCGACGAGAGGAATCGAGGCAGACTGATTCAGCCAGTAAATCAAAAGCGAAGAGGAGGAAATCAAATCGTTCTTGTCCAGTAGCGCTTCACCAAGCAAAACGAAAGCCTTAGGCGAATTAAAACGCTCGACATGCCTGTGCCAAAACGCAACGTCGCCCACTGCTTTTCCCGCCTGATTCCACGCGGCCAGCGCCGTTGAAACCTTCGCTGCGGATTCCCAGACTTCCTGACCGGAAAAGCCGTCGACAGAAGACGTCTCAGTACTGCCATACTGATCCCACCATCCTGCCAGATCGCTCATTTGATCGGAAAGAGCCCAACGCAGATCGTTATCTCCAGACGCAGCCGCCTCCTTTTGCAAACGACTGTAGAGATCGAAAACGTCGTTCAAAAGGTCAATCAACGAATCAAGCCGGTGATCGTGTATGCCGTTTTCAATAGCCGGAAACAAATTAAACTGCGCATCAAATCCGAGTATAAACCACGGATCAGGAAATGCGCCGCACGCGAGACCACGCCGCAACAACTCTTCGATCTTAGGCATGCAACCGGCCGCTTTGCGGAGGTTTCCCGCGTCCGCCGCAAGATGCGCCTCGGTAATATAACAATCAATTCTCGACAGAAGTCGAGCTGAGGTCGTTTCAATAACGTCCGCTTGACGTTTGGAAGCCTCAAAATACCCCATTCGCGCGTACGTCCTGGCAAGAGAAAAACGCTGAAGCTGATCCGCGCTCTTCTGCGCAAGCTGACGATTAAGCGCTTGTCTGGCGCCCGCAAAAGGTTGGAATAGTCGCGCTTCTTCTGCCTTCAAACGTGAGACCGACTCTGACGGCGCCTTTTTAATCAATTCTTCATAAAACGTGTCGCGATAGGAGGCCACTTTGGTCGCAAGGGAGCCCAGAGACACTGAAGAATCATGCGCCTGTACATATCCGCCGCAAACTC
Source organism: uncultured Planctomycetota bacterium (assembly GCA_902772705.1). GTDB lineage: Bacteria > Planctomycetota > Planctomycetia > Pirellulales > Thermoguttaceae > RUG369. The sequence continues at coordinate 594 of CACYBR010000145.1, read as the reverse complement.
CAGACGCCATAAGAATCGTACCCGCAAGAACCGCGCCAGCCTCGTACAAATACCCGCGTTTGAGCTCAGGGTTCGGTTCGTTCCAGACACGCGCCATCATCGAATCGACCGTCGTCCGCTGTACGACGAATCGCCGGAAAAATCCTTCCTGATCGACAGAACGTTCGTCCCACGTGCCAAACCCATAATTGAGTCGGTGATTAACCGGATTGTCAAAATCATACGAGCGAGGATCGAGCGCCAGTTCGCGAAGTTTTCCCGGATTAAAGGACGCGTCAAAAAGAATATCCGAGTCCGTCTCGTTCAAAATCTTCAACGCAGTCGCAACTACGTCATGATATTTTCCTGCCGCGACTCCGGCGTCCTGATAATACAAGGGTAAAGGAGCAATCCATTCGTGTTCGTTCGGCTCGTGCTTAACGCCGTCTTCCAAAACAGGAATCGGCCGATACCCCAGAAAATCACTCAAGCGAACGACCATTTTTACTGGGTCGGCGTTTTTACCCGTTTTCACAAACTCCATCGTCGCCAAACGACATGCTCGAGCCATAAAAAACGAGTTGAAAAGATACGAGTTTTTCTGATGATAAAGAG
>CACYBR010000144.1 GCA_902772705.1 uncultured Planctomycetota bacterium | reverse complement strand
CGACGCCGGCTGCAAAAGCCGACGTCGCGTCGAGCCATGCTCAGATTACTTCTGCGCGTTGAGCGTCTCGACGAAGCGCTGACGCGCTGACTCCGAGAGGCGGCAGCCCCATTCGGTCGGATACTCGTGATTCACGCACGCCTGACAAAGGCTCATCGAAGGAAGTCCGATCGCCTTGCACGTCGCGCGCGTCGGAAGGAAGCGAAGCGAATCGCAACCGATATCCTTCGCCATTTCTTTCTCGATCTCAGGCGTGAGGATCCATTTCGACGCGAGCTGGTCGCTGCTGCGCACACCGTCGACCCCGTAATGCTTCAGATAGAACTTCGTTGCGAAAAGCTCGGAATAGGTCGACATGTCGATTCCGTAGAAGCAGGGCGCCACGACCGGAGGACACGCGACGCGTACGTGGATTTCTTTCGCGCGGCCGACCCGATAGATCCGATCGATGAGAACGCGCATCGTCGTCGAGCGCACGATGGAGTCCTCCACGAGCAGAACGCGTTTGCCTTCGAGAACCTGCGGAAGAGGCGTGTACTTCGTCTTCGCGCGACGGATGCGAGACTCGCCCCCTTCTATGAAGGTGCGACCGCTGTAACGGTTTCTCATGAGTCCTTCGAGACAGGGAACATGGAGCGCGTACGCCATTCCGTCGGCCGCCGCGCGGCTCGTGTCCGGTACCGGCACGACGATCGTGTCGGCGTCGAGAGGAACGTCCTCGAGCTTGGCGAGCTCTTCCCCGAGACGTTTACGCGCAAGGTAGACGCTTTTGCCGTCGATATTGCTCGCGGCGTTCGCGAAGTAGATCCATTCGAAAAAACAGTGCGCGGTTCGCGGCGACGTCGCGAATTCCTTAATCTCGAGACCGCCTTCGCGCGTCACGATCGCGCAGTGGCCGGGGGGCAGATCCTTGATCTGGTCGTTGTCAAACCCAAGATTGAAGAGGGCGCAGCTTTCGCTCGCGGCGGCGAAAAGAGAGCCGTCAAAGGCGTAGCAGAGCGGCTTGATCCCGTGAGGATCGCGGCAAACGAACATTTCGCCGAGCGCGTTGAGATAGGCGAGAGTATAGGCGCCGTCGAGAGGGGCCGCCATCTTCTGACAAACCTTCAGAAGGTCGCGTTCGTTGTCTTTGATCGCGGCGCAAAGATAATGCATGAAGATTTCAGAGTCAGAATCGCGAGAGAAGCACGAGTTCGCGTCGCGCTCGATCAGACCCTGTTTGAGCGCTTCATAGTTTGCCAGCTGCGCGTTGAAGCAGAAGGTAAACCACTTGTTCATCTTGATGTGGGGACGCTCGAACGGATGCGCGTAGGATACGTCTTCCTGACCGACGGTCGAGTAACGGACCTGCCCTATTCCGGCGCAACCGACAAGGCTGTCCATAATCTTGACAAACTGATCTTTATGGCTCTGATGAAACGCCTCCGCGACGGAGCCGGACTCCTTATAAGTCGTCAGCGGCTGCTTGCGATCCGGATTGTAGGAGGACGCGCCGGCGGAGAGCTGACCGCGGTTCTGGACGTCGAGCAGCATTCTGGGAATCAGACGCGTTATCTCGCCGGGGCCCTGTGTTGGGCAAAGAGGGGACGCCGGCCTGTTAGGGAGATGATACACGGCGACTATGCCGCATTCTTCACGTAGCTCGCCCATGGGAAAGATTGCTCCTGAGTGATATTAGCAGGCGTTTTCCGATCCCGACAGGGGATCGTCTCGGGCGCGTTCCTCGCAACAGACGAGGACGTCCGCTTCCGCCCCCGAACAAAATCGGATTCAAAAGAGCCCGTATTCATTCGTAACGCCTGCGCGAAAAAGGCAAAAACGTCGCGGAGGCGGAAGAGGGAAGCGCGAAACGCCTGACCTTCGACTTTCTGTATTTATACCAGAAACGGCGGCAAAATAAACGGGGGGCGAGCGCCGTCTGACCGTTTCGAGGGAACAAAAAAGGACGCGCCTCGCAATGAGACGCGTCCCCGTGGACCATGACGCTGGACGCGGAAGATTTCCGCGTTCTTCGGAGGGTGTTACCATCCGTAGACGATATTGGACTCGATCGTTTTCCTTGCCAATTCGAGGTCGGTTCCGGTTTCCTTCATGTAGATGCGGATCGCGTGGAGCTTGTCGCCGTTAGCTTTGGAGAGACATTCGCGCGCGAGTTCGCTCGTTTCGACGTTTCCGGTGACGCCGAGCACCGCTTTGGAAATGACCCAGACGTCGCGAGGCCGTTTGGTAACGCGGACGGGAACTTCGTCTGGATAATTTTCCTTGAGAGCGACCTTGGCGCCTTCTTCGTCATCCGCCCAGGTGATAACGATGTGAGCCGGCGTTTCGATTTCAAACAGAGCCATATAATTCCCTCGTCTAAAAGGAGGTGAGGTTTTGATAGACCAACGCCGGGCGTTTCCGACGTCTGGCGGCGCGAGGTCGTCGAGGATCGCCTCGTTTTCCCCGCGCCTCTGTGATTGTAGCAAAAAACACGGATGAAAAACAGAGAAGAAAGGGGAAAAAGAAAATTTTCCGAATTCTTTGTTCGTCTCGCGGTAAAAAAACTGCGGCGGAGCCAGAAGACATGTTCCGGTTCCGCCGCGTCGTTGGCGACAAAATCGCCGCCGTCAGGAATAGAGGCGGCGGCTAAACGTCGGAAAATCACTTCTCAACGGAGAAGGTGTGGACCGTCGTGTGACGGTAGGTCTCGCCCGGCTTGAGAATCGTCGTCGGGAACGACGGCTGATTCGGAGCGTCCGGATAATGCTGCGTTTCGAGGCAGAACGCATAGTACTGCTCGTATTTGTAATCGCCAACCCCGGTGGTGCCGTCGAGCACGGTGCCGGAATAGAACTGAACCGCGGGCTCTGTCGTCGTGATCGTCATGACGCGACCGGACTTGGGATCCTTAACGACGGCGCAGGGGCCCATCTGTCCGGCAGGCTTGTCGGCGAGCACGAAGCAATGGTCATAGCCTCCACGGAACTGAGGTTCGACAACCTTCTTGATATCCTGTCCGATCGGCTTGGGCGTCGTGAAGTTGAGAACGTCCGTGACGTCGGCGACTTCGCCCGTGGGAATGAGGTGATCGTCGGTCGGGAGATACTTCGGAGCGTTAAGCTGGAGAATGTGGTCGCAGATCGTGCCGCTGTTCCAGCCGCCGAGGTTCCAGAACGTGTGGTTCGTCAGGTTGACCGGCGTCGCCTTGTCCGTCGTCGCTGTGTAGTCGATCGTCAGCGCGTTGTCGTTCGTGAGCGAGTAAACGACCGTCACGTCGAGCTTGCCGGGGTAGCCTTCTTCGCCGTCGGCGGCGGTGTACTTGAGCGTCAGATACGCGCCGTTGGCGTCGTTCGACGGCGTCGCGGACCAGATCTTCTGGTCGAAGCCCTTGAGGCCGCCGTGGAGCGCGTTGGGGCCGTCGTTGACCGGCAACGTGTATTCCTGACCGTCAATCGTGAATTTACCCGCCTTAATGCGGTTGCCGTAACGACCAATGAGGGAGCCAAAGAAAGGACGAACCTTCTGGTATTCTTCCACCGTCGCGAGATTGCACGACACGTTCGCGAAATTGCCGTCCTTGTCCGGCACGTTCATTTCATAAAGAACGCCGCCGAAATTAAGGATTTTGGCGGTGAGCCCGTTGGCGTTTTTAAGGGTGTAAGCGGTTACGGCTTCGCCTTCCTGCGTCTTGCCAAAATCTTCAGAGGTTACTGAGGTCATCGCGGCTTCTCCATTGACGTTGATTGCGTCGCTACTGACGACGGCTTCGGCGGACTGTACGCACGGAGCGGGCTGTACGGTGTAAACGCGGACCTGAATCGGAGAGAACATGCGCAGTCTCTGGAACGGCCGGAAGGTTCCCTGTGCAAAAAGGTTCGAGGCAGTGAGAGCCGCCGCGACGCAGACGACAACGCTAACGATCGTCATTTTTTTCATTGCTGGCGTTTCCTTAGGATATATTATATGTGGTGTGTGATAAAAGGCGTTCCCAGCGCGGGGGGCGAAACGAACGCCATGAAGCTCCAACTCGCCATGATTTTAACTGTTTTCAGGAATGGAATCAACACGTTTGACATAGAAAAACACAAAAAGCGCGCTTCCACGACAACGGCGCGCGACGGTCGTCCCTCAATAACCGCCGCGAACACGCCAAAAGCGCCGACCTGATTACTCCTGAAAAACGCGCACAATTAAAGCGTTATTTTCAGACTGTTGAACGTTTTGACGTCGTGTCCGAAAATTCATTGAGAAATTTGAATAAATAAGCCGTTTTTTGACCTTTACGCGCCTTCCTCGCTCTTTACAAAAAAGCAAAAATTGTCAAGAATAGGCGTCAGAACCGCAGGGATTGAGCTTTTCCTGCTTGCGCGAGCCGACCTGCGTATAAAAGACGCGGTCGTTCATACACTATCAGAGAGGATCGTCAAAATCATGACCGAAAATCATATTCAAAGCGTTAACCTGACCGCCTATCAGAAGTGCGTTGAAATCGCGCATAACCTGTGGTGGAGCTGGCGACCGGAGGTCGTTGTGCTTTTCCGCCTCATTAATCCCCCGCGATGGCGCGCTCTTGACCATAACCCCATTGCTATGCTGCGAGAATACACGCCCGAAGAATTTGAACGGCGCGTTCTCGAACTTTCGCTTCATACAAGCATCAACGTCGCTTATCGACGTTTTCAGAAATACATTTCCGAGCGGACGCTCTGGTCTCGCCAGAACGCCGGAGTCCTCGGGTCGCGACCGGTCGCGTACTTCTCGCTGGAATTTGGAATCCATGAATCGGTCCCGATTTATTCCGGCGGCCTTGGTATTCTCGCGGGCGACCACATCAAGAGCGCGAGCGATCTGGGCGTTCCGCTCGTCGCGATCGGACTCTTCTACAGCAAGGGATATTTCCGTCAGCAAATCGACGCAAATAACAATCAGGTTGAAAAGTACGTCGATACGGACGTGAACAACGTTCCCTTTGAGCCGGTCTACGACAAGGACGGCAATAAGCTCAAGGTGCACGTTACGACGAAGGACGGACCGATTTACGCGCAGGTTCGACGCATCGCGGTCGGACGAACGACGCTGTTGCTGCTCGACACTGACGTGGAGGAAAACACGCAGAAGGTGCGCGAGCTCACCGGAACGCTTTATGGCGGCGACAAAGAAATGCGCATCCGTCAGGAGCT
>CACYBR010000143.1 GCA_902772705.1 uncultured Planctomycetota bacterium | reverse complement strand
TATCGTTCGCTGCTCAACAAGGGCGCCGCGTCGGCGGATAACGTTGTCGCGCTGCTCCAGAGCGAAGACGGTTCCGTCGCGGACGTCGCGCTCAAAACGATCCGCGAATTCAACGCCGAGTCCTCCGCGAAGGTTGTGGAAGCGGTCGTCGCCAATTTCGAAAAGTTCAGTCCTGAACGTCAGGCGCTTGTCGCCCGTTCCTTTGAAAATCTCAAGTTCGACGACGCCAAAGCGATCGCTTTTGGCAAGCTCGTCGCGATTGCCGACGCGGAGCCCGTCGCGCTGCGCGTCGCGGCTGCCAAAGCGCTCTGCGCTTACGCCGACCGACTCGAAAACGCCGCGTTCACTCGCGTCAACGGTAAGGAAAGTTCCGCCGCGCTCGTCGACGCCAAGGTCGCGCTCGGCGTCGCGCTCGCCAAGGCTAAACCGGCGCTCTTCGACAATCTGCAGGCGTCGGCGATTCTGGACGACATGGACGAAACGGACGCGCTCATTCAGCTCAAGATCGTCGAGCTTGCGCGCGTCAAGTCCGCGGGCTCCGCGCTCGTAAAGATTGCGAACGAGCGTCAGGGCGCGCTCCGCGACGCCGCGCTTAGCGCGCTCTCGGAAATCGTCGATCTCGACGACCTTGAACTTCTCGTTCAGGCGCTCAACGGCGAGACGGACGACGCCAAAGTCGACTGGATCCTACGCGCCGCCTGCACCCGCCTGCCGCGTGAAGAGTGCGCCGCAAAGGTCGCCGAGCTCTTCAAGAAGTCCAACCTGGATCAGCAGCTTAAGACGCTTCCGCTACTCAAACAGATTGGCGGTCAAACCGCTCTGGAAGCCGTCGCGGCCGCATGCTCGGGCGACACGCTCGATAAAGCGACTCAGATCCTGGGCGAATGGAACACTCCGGAAGACGCGCCGCGCGTCGCCGAAATCTGTCTCGCGATTGCCAAACAGGCGAACGACACGAAGTATCATTCTCGCGGAATCCGCGGATACATCCGCATTGCGCGTCAGTTTGAACTGCCGGTCGCCACGAAGATCGAAATGTGCAAAACCGCGTTTGAAACGGCGCGACGTCCTGAAGACAAAGCGCTCATTTTCGAAGTCTTCAAGCGTATGATCGTCGCGGAAAACGTCGCCGCCGCGCTCGAATACACGAAGTATCCCGAATTTAAGGACGCCGCTTGCGAAGCCGCCGTCTTTGTCGCGGAAAAGATTCGCGTAAGTCAGCCCGGTTGGAACTGGAAGGAAAAGAGCGGCGACGAGGCGAAAGACGCCGCCGCAAAGATCCTCGTCGACGGCATGAACAAGGTTGTCGAAACGACCGACAATCAAGATCTCAAGGCGCGCGCGCAGAAGCTACTCTGATCCCGGCTCCTACGCTTTTCGCTAAAATATCGTTATGAAGCGCGTGAGACGCGTCCCGTCTCGCGCGCTTTTTCTATGATGAGAAAAATTCGCTCCCGCTTGATTCTTAAAACGCTGTCATATATACTCAGGGCGCTTGCGTTCGTACGTGCCGATTCTCGTACCCGGTCTTCGGACCGGTTCGGCGGCGTACGAACGCTCTTGCGCCTTGTATCCTATCCATCAACTACGCATAAGGAAAAGACCATTATGAAAAAGCTTTTCGTCGCGGCTCTTGTCGTGTGCGTGTGCGCTCTCGCTTCCTCGGTTAACGCTCAGGAAGATCAGCCGTTAAACCAGCTTAATCCTCTGGAAGAAAGACTCGGGTTCGAGCTTCTTTTCGACGGAAATTCTCTCAGTCCCGAAATCTGGCAGAGTGGTATCGAAGGCTACCCCGTCAAGGACGGATATTTCGTCTGCGAAAAGGGCGGCAACCTTGAAACGAAAAAAGCGTATTCCGACTTCATCTTCCGTTTCGAATTCAAACTCCCCAAGAACGGCAATAACGGCGTTGGAATCCGTACGACCGCCGCGAACCTCGACGCCGCTTATAACGGCATGGAAATTCAGATCATCGACGAAAACTACCCCAATCTCGCCGAATGGCAGCGTCACGGCAGCATCTACGGCGTCGTACCCGCGAAAACCGGCGCTCTCAAGCCGGTTGGCGAGTGGAACTACGAAGAGATCGTCGCTATCGGTCCGCAAATCAAAGTGACCGTTAACGGCCAAGTCATCGTCGACGCCGACATTACGAACGCCAAGCCGATCCACGAAGCCGAGCACCCCGGTCTCCACAATAAGTCCGGCTTCATCGGTTTCCTCGGCCATGGCGATCCGGTCGAATTCCGTAACGTTCGTATCCTCTCCCTTGCGAAAGACGACGCGCCCGTCGCCGACGCTCAGGCGCCCGCCGCCAACGCTGGCAAGATCACGCTCGAACAGGCCAAACAGATCGCGCTCAAGCACGCTAAGCTGACCGCCGACGCCGTAACCTTTACGAAAGTCGGAGAAGAAATCGACGACGGAATCCACAAGTACGAGGTCGAATTCTACAAGGACAACGTCGAATACGACTACGACATTGACGTGAACACGGGCGCGATCATCTCCTTCGATCAGGACGCCGAAAGCTTCATCGCTCCCGCCGCCGCTCAGCCGCAGGCTGCCGCAGCTGGCGAAATCTCCCTTGAACAGGCCAAGGAAATCGCGCTCAAGCACGCTAAGCTCGCCGCCAACGCCGTGACCTTCACGAAGACTCAGAAGGAACTCGACGACGGCGTCCTCAAGTATGAGATTGAGTTCTACAAGGACAACGTCGAATACGACTACGACATTGACGCCAAAACCGGCGCGATCCTCTCCTTCGATCAGGACGCTGAAAGCTTCACGCCGGCCGCTCAGCCGCAGGCTGCCGGCAATGGAATCACCCGCGATCAGGCGCTTCAGATCGCCCTCAAGCACGCGAAGGTCGCCCAGAGCGCTATCTCGCGCACCCAGATCAAGCGCGATCGCGACGATGGACGCGACGTCTACGAAGTCGAATTCCATGTCGGACGCACGGAATACAACTTCGATATCGACGCTAAAACCGGCGCCGTCCTTGAATACGACGTCGACAACGACGACTGATTCTTAAACCCGACGCCGCGCCTCTTCCATGAAAGGCGCGCTGTGATAAAATAGCGGCGTCGTCTGCCATCCTGCGGACGACGCCTGTTTTATTTCATAAAAGAACGGACCGCGCCATGTATTACACGTCGTCTCTTTCCCCGCAGGTCGCCGACACCGACATGCAGGGCCATGTCAATTTTCTCGCATATTCAAACTGGTTCGACCGCGTCCGTATCAGAATCTACAAAGAATTTTCGCCCGATTTGAATTTTCACGATCACGGAATCGTCGTTCTTCATACGGAAACTACCTTCATTAAAGAGGTTTACGTCCATCATGACGTCGAGATTCGAACATGGGTCAGTATGATTGGCAGGAGTTCCTTCGAGGTCACGCAGGAGCTTTGGCAGCAGGGCGAACGCTGCGCCGTTGGCAAGACGATCTTCTGCGCCTTTGACTTCACGATTCACAAGAGCGAGCCAATTCGACCCAATTTCCGCGACGCGCTCGAAAAATACAGTTACGATCCAACCGCGTGAACGTTCCCGTCGTTTTCCGGGGCTCCTCATGTACTATCTGACGAAAATTCTGCCGCAGGTCGCCGACACGAACATGTGCGGACACGTCGACTGCCTCGCGTTTGCGCGATGGTGCGATCGCGCCCGGGCGGCGCTCTACGAGGAGCTTTTTCCGGGGTTCCGTTTCCTGCCGCACGGGCTGGTCGTCGTAAACGTCAAGACGGACTATCTCCGGGAAACCTTCCTCGACGACCGCATCGAGGTTCGCACCTGGACGAGCCGAATCGGCGAGAAGTCCTTCGAATTAACGCAGGAGGTCTGGCGCACGCGCGACGACGATCCGACTCCCGCGCGCTGCAGCGTCTCCGTAAGCGTCTTCTGCGCGATCGATTTCAACGTTCACAAGAGCGAGCCGCTCGGCGAACGCTTCCGCGAAATCCTGCGAAAGTATCAATGGGATCCTGAAGAGTCTCGTTCGTAACGCTCCCCAGATGCAAAAACGCCGAACCGCAAAGTTGCAGTTCGGCGTTTCCCTTTTTCTGGCGACGCGGAAATGGATCACGGTTCGGAACAAAGATTAACGAACGCTTCCTGTACGCGGATTCTCGCGGCGTCGTCCTGAAGATAGCATCGGCGCTTGCCGTTAGGATTGGGTGTGAAGAGCGTGACGCCATTGTCGTCGAAATCGACGTCGCCCGGTTCGGAGAGCGTGTAGTACCCGCGTCCTTCTTCTGGTCGTAACACGAAAAGGACGGCGGTGAGGTCCCACGTCGGACGTGGATGATCGAAGCCCTCCGTCGTGAGCGCCGCGGTCCAGTATCCGAAGGAATCATGAAGAATTCTCGAACGGCCTGAATAGTCGCGCTTAAGATTCGTCGGAACCATGCGGATACGGTCGCCGATTTCAAAGCCGGAAAAGACGATCTCTCCGGGCCATTCTCTGACAAATTTCTGCGCGTCTGGAATCGAACAGACGATATTCCATTCACGATGCGTCCTATAGTTCTCAGCAGTATGATCGACAGCAAAGGCGCCGCCCATGACGGAGACGAGCCGAACCTTCTTTTCAGCGAGCTCGCGGCCGGTCATCGGCGAAATATCGTCTCCGGGAGTGTCGAGCAGCGCGGCAAGATTGCAGCTCCCGCCAACTTGAACAATCACGACCGAACGATCCTCCGCGCTCGCGAGCAGCTTACGCAGCAGCGGAACGGCCTCCTGCGCGCGGAACCCTTCCGGGACAGGATACGCGAGCTCGCCCTTGTCGTTCTTCTGCGCCAACGGCGCGGTAAGATACCAGTCGGCCTCGATTCCCTTCCCGAGTCCGACGGGGACGTCGGGACGACCATAGTTTGCGTTAACGGCGGCGACATAGTCTGCGGTCGCCGGCGTCGCGTTGGTCGTCGTAACGCCGATAAGCTCGCACACGCCGCGATTCGCAAGCGCATGAATGAGTCCGAGCGCAAACGCGTCGTCAATATCGCTGCCAATATCCGTGTCGAAGATAAGCTTGACCGGCTCGTCCTGCGCGTCGCGAACGTCGAGCAGGTCGCCCTCGGCCGCCAGCGACGACGCGCAGAACGTCGCAGCGACGCACAGCGCGTTTATAAGAACGTTGAACTTCATTTTTCAAATCCTCAGCGTCATGAAAAAGGTCTTAACGCGCCTCGACAAACAAGGGCGCTTCGTTCCCCAATGTTTTAATTCCTCCGCGCCTTAAAAACAACCGTTTCCGCGCGCGCTTTTTCCAAAACCTCAGACGACGGCGCGCCTCTTCTCTGGAAACCGCGTCATGATGAAGCAACGGCGACGTTTGTCCTGTCAGTCAAGTCCAAATTTGCGCGTCATTTCCTTCAGCTGATAGAATAGACGTCAGGCTGTTTCCAGCGCGCTCTGTTCTTCGGGGGCTTCAGGGTTCAATAGCGTTTCAAACGTCAGGGCTTTAAGAGCGCTTTTCTATCTTAAAACTCGTCGTGTTGAACGTGTCAAAAACGTGGCGAAATAGTTTTCAACGGGGAGGTGTTCTGATCCCCTCTTAATTGCAACGTTTGCGCATGGCGCCTTAGCGCCAAAAACAATACAGTGGGAGTAATTAATTCTTTTTTTATAAAGCTATCGTCCTGTAGAGAAAAGGCGTTTCATGGGATATCTCCTGTATCGGCGCGAGTGGAAAAACCGACCGTCGCTAAGTCAGTTGGATGCGAC
>CACYBR010000142.1 GCA_902772705.1 uncultured Planctomycetota bacterium | reverse complement strand
CAGCGACTTTACGCAAGTTTAAAATACTAAAAAATCCGACGTTTTTTAGAAATCATAAAATATTTTAACTTGTGAAATAAATTTTTCGTCCGTTTGCATACTAAGTATTCAGAGCATGAACGTCAGGCGTTCGACGCTTCAAACGAGCGGCTCGACCGCGCGACGTAAGCGCGCGTTTTACTGCGAATCACCACCCCAAATAACAATATTTGTACCTCCCGAATTTGCGCGGTTGCGCCTTTAAGAAAGGAACGTTGCTATGAGAAGACTTCTTTCCAACCGTTGCTGCGGAACCGTAGCCATCACGGCGTCCATTCTCCTTGGTCTCGCCATCCTGTTCTGCCCGACGCGTCAGGCAAACGCTGGCAACTTCAGCTTCGCCCTCAATACGGGCGGAACCGCCGTTGGCGTTGGCGTCGGAGGCGGCGGCGTCGGCGTCTACGTCGACACGCTTCCCGCGCCGCCCCCCGTGGTCGTTGTGCATCCCGGTCCGCGGTATCTCCCGCCTCCTCCGCCTCCGCCATTCCGTCCTGGACCGCGTCCTTATCCCCATTACCGGCCAGGTTATCGTCCCGGCTACCCTGTTCCGCCGCCTCCAGGACCGCGTCCTTACGGTCCGCCTCACGGAGGTCCGCGCCCCTATGGTCCGCCTCACGGAGGTCCGCGCCCCTATGGTCCGCCTCATGGCGGCCCGCATCCTGGCGGCCCCAGGTTCTGAGCGTAGCGTAAACGCACAAGCATAACGACAAAGAAACGCGTGGTTCATATTGAGCCGCGCGTTTTTTTATTCGTTAAAAAAACGTGAAAATCATCATTAGCGCTTGATTTTTCACGACCGATTCTACACAATGGACGCAGCGCTCCAAAAGCCGCGTCATGCGTCCGTAAGAGCGTGGTCTTTTTTTATCGAGCTATAGCGGAGGAAAACTCATGAGAATTAATCGACGTGATTTTATTAAAGCGTCCGCCGTCACGGGCGCCGGTTTTCTTGTTTCGACAGGGAACTTCCACAAGCAGGCGCGCGCGTCGGCGCTTCAGAGCGTCGCGGTCGCGGGCGTAGGCGTAGGCGGGAAAGGCGCGGGCGATATCACGCAGGCGGGCTACTACGGCAAGGTCGTCGCGATCTGCGACGTCGACCACAACACGCTCGCGGGCAAGGGCAAGGAATTTCCGGACGCGAAAAAGTACGTAGATTATCGAGATCTCTTCGCGGAAATGGGCGACAAGTTCGACGCGGTCACGATTAGCACGCCGGACCACATGCACACGATCGTCACGGCGGCGGCGATCAAGATGGGCAAGCACGTTTACACCCAGAAGCCGTTGACGCGCACGATTTATGAAGCGCGCCTTCTCGGCGAGCTCGCCAAAAAGTACAAGGTCTGCACGCAGATGGGCAACCAGGGCAGCGTGGACGACGGTCTGCGCAAGAACGCGGCTCAGATTCGCGCCGGGGTCATCGGAGACGTTTCCGAGGTGCATGTCTGGACCAACCGTCCGATCTGGGCGCAGGGTCCCGACCGCGCCATGACGATGGAAAAATTCATCGCCAAGACGAAGGAAGAAGAAGCAGACGAAGAAGTCGCCAACGACCTCATCGAGGAAAAGAAAAAGCAGTATGCCGACGCGCTTAAGAACGTCGCATGGGATCAGTGGCTTGGCGTCGCGCCCAAGCGCGAGTTCTGGCCCGGCATTTATCACAGTTTCCAGTGGCGCGGATGGTGGGATTTCGGCACCGGCGCGCTTGGCGACATGGCGTGCCATAACGTCAACATGATCTTCAAGGCGGTCGATCTTCGCAATCCGACAAGCGTCGTCGCGACAAGCTCCGGACACGATTTCGACTCCTTCCCGAAGAGCTCTACCTGCACGTTTGAGATTCCCGCGAACGACTGGCGCGGCCCGATCAAGTTCGTATGGTACGACTCCTCTCAGACCCCTGCGACCGAACTCACGTCGAAGTATGGTTTCGACAAGGTCGACAAAGGCGGCGGTTGCTTCGTGATCGGTTCCAAAGGCGCGGCGCTGGGCGCGTCCTATCATGATGAAAACGGCAAAGATCTCCCGAAGATTCCCGAAGATCAGACCGAATTCGTCATCGCGCCCATCGACGACGAAGGTCGAGGCGACGACGCGCGCCATAAGTACGAATGGTTCACGGCAATCTGGGAAAACAAACCGGAAATCTGCTGGTCCAACTTCCCAAATCACGCCGGTCCTCTCACCGAAACGATCCTGCTGGGCAACCTTGCCGTCTGGGCGGCTGCGAAGGGTGGCCAGGGAGAAAAGATCGAGTGGGACGCCAAGAATCTGAAGGTCACGAACCTTGCCGAACTCAAGACGCCCGGCGTCGCCGACCTCGTCAAGCCGGTCTATCAGAACGGTTACGATCCCATCGACGAGATCAGCGAACTCTGATCGACGCGCGATTATGTCAGTCGCGTTCCGTCATTGCGGCTGACCTTTAACCAGTAAGCTCCCGCCAGACAGGTCGTCTTGACGACGGCTGACTGACGGGAGCGTTTTTAACGCAAGAGTCCGCAGTAAGCAGAAGAATATGAAAAGATATGTCGTTCGGTACGGCGCAATGCGCTATCTTGGGGTTATGGAATGCTCCGACGAGAGCGACGCGGGCTTCTGCCATGGCGTCAGGGTCGTCGCGCGCACGCCTCGAGGGCATGAATTAGCCACGATTCTCTGCGAAGCGACGAAGGAACGAACGGCAAAGCTCGGCGACGTTCAGGAAAAGCCTGTTTTTGTCCGTCGGCTCACGCAGGAAGACGAGGAACGACTCGAACAAATCAAAGCGCATGAAGGCGACGATTTCGACCGTTGTCTACGAACCGTTCGACGAATGAACGTCGACCTGTCGCTGGTGCGCGTCGAACGCGTCTTCGGAAACGAACGCATTATCGTGTATTACGTCGCGGAAGGACGCGTTGACTTTCGCGCGCTCGTTCGCGCGCTCGCCGCTGAATTCCAAACTCGCATCGAGATGAAGCAAATCGGCGTGCGCGACGAGACCAAACTCCGCGACTACGTCGGCGACTGCGGTCGCGAACTCTGTTGCAGTTCGTTCCTGACCTCGATGCCGCCCGTGTCCATGCGCATGGCAAAGCTCCAGAAAGCGACTCTCGATCCCACCAAGGTCTCGGGTCGCTGCGGTCGTCTTAAGTGCTGTCTGCGCTTCGAATACGAAACCTACAACGAGCTACAGGAGCAATCCCCGCCCCTTGAAGCGTCCGTCATGACGCCCGACGGAAAAGGCAAAGTCGTCGCTCAGGAACTCCTCGCGCATAAAGTCGTCGTCTCTCTGGAAAGCGGCGCGTTCAGTTCTTTTGAGAATAAGGACGTTACCGTAATCTCGAATTGTATGTTCAGACACGATCGTCACGGACAGCGTTATAACAACGCCGGAAGAAAATCGGGCGAAAACGGCAGGTCTGGAAAAGAAACGGGAAACGACGATCAACGTCTCTGAGAGCGCGCCGTTAGATATTCAAGAAGCGCCTTGTCAAACGGAATCGTTACGTCAAGTTCGACAAAATCAAATTTCGCATTCGACGCTTCTTTGCGAAATCGCGCGCGAAATTCTTCCAGCGCGCGTTCATAGTCGACTCGCGCCGCGTCCGCGTCAACGACGATCGACTCGCCCGTCTCCGGATCGGCCAACTCGACCGTGCCGCGAAACGGAAAACGCGCTTCCGCGTCGTCAAGAATGTGAAAAAGAATGACGTCGTGGCCCGAATGTCTCAGGCGATAGACCGCTCGTAACGTTTCTTCCGGATCGCCCAGCAGGTCGGAGAACACCATCACAAGAGACGCCCGTTTGAGCATCCCCGCAAGCTGCGTCAGCGACGCCGCGACGTTCGTCTTACCCGTCGGACGAAGTTGCGAAAGCGTCGAAAGGATCGATCCGAACTGAGACCGCTTCGAACGAGGGGGCGTCGACCTGCCGAGCTTTTCGCCAAACGTCGCCAGTCCCACGGGATCCTGACGGTAGATCATGAGATAACTCAACGCGGCGGCCAGCGATATCGCGTAGTCGAATTTCGTCACGCCCGCCCCGTTGGAATACCCCATCGACGCGCTCGAATCAACGACGAGCCATCCCGTCATATTCGTTTCTGACTCATATTTGCGCACATAGTATTTGTCGGTGCGCGCGTATAGACGCCAGTCAATGTCTTTCGGATCGTCTCCCGGCTCGTATTTACGATGGTCGCTGAACTCGACCGAAAAACCCTGCAGGGGACTCGCGTGAAGTCCGTGCATGAAACCCTTGACGATAAACTGCGCCTTGAGGTCCAGACGTTTAATCGACTGCACGACGCTCGGATTCAGATACGCTTCGCTATTCTGCATTTGGCTATCGGTTCGTTCCAAGTAAGGCGTTCGGCGCTACCGCCGGCCGTCAGACGGAATCCGTCATCTGGAAAACTGGCATGAGCAGCGCGAGAATGATGTAGAAGACCGCGCCCGCAAGCATAAGCAACATCATTGGTTCAAGGAGGCGAACCATGATATCGATTTTTTTGGAAAGCTGACGTTCAAGAGAGTCCGCAAGATTGAGCAGGACCTTTTCGAGCGTATTCGACTCTTCCGCGACCGAGATCATCGTCATCGCCTGCGGGGGAATGAGTCCGCTGTCCAAAAGCGGCTTGGAAAGCGGCTCGCCCGAAGAAACAGCGTCGACCGCGTTTTCAACCGCAGTCTGAAGAAGCGCGTTGCCAGTGGAGCGCGAACTAATCTCGAGCGCGTGCAGAATGGGAACGCCGTTCTGCAGGAGCGTGCCAAGAACGCGGCAGAGCTTGGAGACGGCTGACGCCTGCGCGACCGAGCCAAAGACCGGCAGCTTCAGCTTCCATTTGTCAATGAAACGCCGGCCGGACTTCGTCTTCGACTGGATCTTGAGCCACACGATCAGCGCGATGATAACGCCTATGACGTACAGTCCATACTTGCCGCAGAAATCTCGAAAACCCAGCAGCCATACGGTCGCCAGAGGCAGACTCTTGCCGCTTTCCACCACCGATTCAAACATCGGTTCAAACTTCGGGACAAACGCCACGAGCAGAACGGTCACGACGATCACGCCTACCGTCGCCAAAACCGTCGGATAGACCATCGCGCCCTTAATGCGCGATTTAATCTCCGCCTGATCCTCAAGGAACTTCGACGTTCGTTTGAGCGCCGCCTCGAGGAAGGCGCCCTCGTTGCCCGCGCGAATCACGCTCAGCGTCAGATCGTCAAAAACGCGACTGTGCGACGCAAACGCCGCGTCGACGCTCTGACCGTCCGCTATCTGCTCGCCAATGTCGACGACAACCTCGCGAAGCGCCGGATTCGGCGTCTGTTTGCCAAGCGCCTGAAACGCCGTCAGCACGGGAACGCCGTTTTCGAGCAGTTCGCCCAGCTGCGTCAGAAAGTCCGCGACCGCGTTGACCGGCGGTTTGCTTTTGAACCACTTGCCAACGTTCACGTCGTTTTTGTGCGCGTCTTCGACGGAAACGGGGAAGAGTCTCTGCGCGGAAAGACGATCGAGAACTTCCTTACGCGTGTTCGCCGTCATGGTTCCCAGGACGTCTTTGCCCGCGCGATTCTTCGCTTTGTACTTAAAATCTGGCATGGCGCAGCTTACCGGTTTTACTTACTAAGAAGCTTCTGATACAGCTCGTCGTATTGTTTCGCGCTGCGTTCCCACGAATGATCGCTCGACATCGCGACTCGCACCATTCGCTCCCAGTCTTCTTTACGGTCGAAATAGCAATGGAGCGCCCACTCGAGCGCCTTGCGCATATCGTCGGCGTTCGCCCAGTAAAATATAAAGCCGTTGGCAACGCCGTTAGCTATATTCTCGTTAGACGCGTTGACGACCGTATCGTGCAGACCCCCGACGTCGTGAACCAGGGGCAACGTGCCGTAAATCAAACTGTACATCTGATTGAGGCCGCAAGGCTCGTAACGACTCGGCATAAGGAAAATGTCCGACGCCGCCTCTATCCGGTGAGAGAGTTCAACTGAAAATACGTCCCGCAACGCGAGATTCTTGCCATAGCGCCACGCCAGCGCCCTGAAACGGTCGGCGAGCTCCTGCTCGCCCGAACCCAGAAGGACGAACTGCGCGTTGTAGCGTTCTATGAAGTACCCCGCGACCTCCGCGAT
>CACYBR010000141.1 GCA_902772705.1 uncultured Planctomycetota bacterium | reverse complement strand
TCATCGCCGACGACGTCCTTGCACAACTCGAAGAAGACTGAGTTTGTACAAACGGTTATGACTTTGGAATATGCGTCTTGTTCGAGCGATCTCCTGAAACGCCGGGAACCGGCGTTTGTGAGCGCGCTCCGATCGTGCGGAGGCTAACCAGTTCTGAATATTATGAATCAGCGACGAAAGAAAAGACCTGTTCTGTATTCGCCGCTGATTCCTTTTTTTCTTGCCGCCGTATTCGGAATACTTGTTAATTCCTGGTTTGCTCCGGGCGTGGCTTTTTGGTTTTCCTTGCTTATCGTTTCAACCGGCGTCCTTGTTTTGACAAAGGTTTTGAGTTATCTCTTTAGGAATACAAGGTTTGGACGCAGGATTCGTTTTGCGCTTGTCGCTTATTTTGGAGTGGCGGAAGCGTGGTTTGTCTACGCTCTCCTTTCAGGAAGCTTCTGGATATGGGCGGCAACTTCCGCTCTTGCAGGTTTACGCCATGAGTTCTATTACAACTATTTCCCGGACAATGAAATAGGACTTCATGTTCCTAACGAAGGCGTTTCCTCCAGCGTCAAATTGCGCGTTATTAAAACGCCCATGCTTTGTAAGTATGACGAGAATAATCGTTCCGCCTATGGAGACGACTGTACAACGCTTTTAACAGCGAAGGTTATATCCGCCAAAGATTCTGGAATATGGAAGGAGTTTTCAGGAAAAGCGGCTGTTTCAATCAGCGGCGACGTCACGAATCTCCGTATCGGCGACATAATTCTTGTTGCTGGAAGACTGACTCGTCCGGACCGACAGAACAACCCTAACGAACGAGATAAGTGTTTTTATTATCGATCTCAGAGGATTCTGACAATCGTCCGAGTTAATTCCAAAGAGAATGTTGAGCGTATTTCTACTGGAGAATCGACATGGCGACAAAGACTACTTCGTACGTTGGAAAGGATTCGTCTGAACGCCGCCAGCGTCGTCAGAGAGAGACTTTCTGAGCGAAATGCATCCGTCGCCGCCGGTATGACGCTGGGGTTTCGAAACGACGTTGACGACGATACTCATGAGAAGTTCCGTCGTACAGGGACGGTCCACCTGCTTGCGATCTCGGGCCTTCATGTTATGCTCGTTATTGGCGCGATAGCGTTCCTCCTGCGCATGATTGGACTTTCACAGGAATGCGTCTGTTTTATCACGCTTTTCTTCGTCTTCATTTATCTCGGTTTGACAGACATGCGTCCGCCAGTTATTCGCGCCACTGTTTTGATTACGATCATGTGTCTGGGCGTGCTGATTCGACGTCAGGGATTTTTGCTTAATTCGTTGGCTTGCGCCGCGCTTGTTTTAATGGCTTGGAATCCCTGCGAGTTGTTCCAACCTGGAGCGCAATTGTCTTTTCTTGCAACGGGAACCTTTCTGTGGTCGGATTCGATTACCATTTACGAGAAGGCTCTTTCAAATGATCAAAGAAGGGCAAATATTAAAAAAAGACAGGGACGAAAGAAGAAAACGGTTCCACAACATTCCAAGTTGGAACGTAATATTCTTTCTTTGTGGCGGAGGATTTCCAGATTCTCCTGGGCTAAGATTCGTGGCGTAACGCTTACAGGAGCGATTGTTTGGGCCGTTGGAACCCCTCTGATTCTGTCCATTACGAATCTGTTCACTCCGATTGCGATAATTGCGAATCCACTCATATGGCTTCCCGCAACGACCTCGCTTCTTCTGAGTTTCCTTTTGGAATTCATTGGTCTGCTCTCGGAGTTGAACTTCTTTCCGGGCGTTTTCAGTTTTTTGTTGGGAATCCTGAGTTACGTCACAGACAAAAGCTTTGATTTATTTCTGGGAATTCTTGATTTGCTTTCAGCGACGAAGATGGGCGTGTATCATCTTCCACCGCCTCCAGATTGGGCGCTCTGGCTCTTTTATTGTCCGTTGATATTTCTGACCATCTTTTCGCACTTACGACCTAAAAAACGATATATTGCCATATTCGCGCTGATCTGGGTCTGCATCGTTTCAGGAACGTGGGGCGTCGGCGCTCATTTTCTCCGTTCACGTGAAGCGTTGATGGTCGACGTCTTTTCTGTTGGGCATGGTTGCGCGGTCCTGGGACGCTTTTCCGACGGCAGAACCTTCCTGTATGATTGCGGCAGTCTTGAGAATTCACAACGCGCCGCAGAGATTGTTGCGAAAAACCTGTGGAATTCAGGTAGAACGAAGATTGATATTGTTGTGTTGTCCCACGCAGACTTCGACCATTATGGCGGCGTCGAAACGCTTGTCGATCTTGTGAAGATAAAAACTGTTTGCGTGTCCCCTTCCATGTTCAAAAAAGAAAATGAATCTCTCGATTCTATGCGTGACGCCCTTCTTGAAGCGAAGGTTGATATTGTTGAGATTTCCGGGGGCGATTCGTTGGAGAATTGGGGTTTCCCTGAACTCGTAGCGCTTCACCCGACACTTGATGAAAATCTGGAAACCTCGCCGGAATCGAACGAGAACAGCGTGGTTTTGGCAATTGATTATCTCGATCGCGTAATACTCTTACCCGGAGATCTTGATACGAGCGACGCCGTTTTTTTACAGACTCCGCCTTTGAAGTGTGATTTTGTTTTGGCGCCGCATCATGGCGGACATTCTGAGAACGCGGACGATCTTTATCAGTGGACCGATCCCGATTATGTTGGGATAAGCGGCGGTAGCTTTTTGCGAAGTTACGCGACGGAAGATTTCTTGCGTGAGAATGGTCGTCGCGTTGCGCATACCTTCGACGACGGCGATATTCAGTTGGTTATTGAACGCGATTCTTTGAATCCTGAGGGAAGGGGACGTTTTAAAGCGTCGACTTTTAAATCGGGACGCTCTTCTGAAAGAGGCACGTTATAAAACGTCTAACATTCAAAGCTTGAACAGCTTTTTCATTACTTCAGTTAAACGTGAGCCAGATTCATTCTGAGACGCGGCGCGCAAGGTAGTTGTTGGCGAATGTAACAGCTTATTGACTAAACGATCAAACGCGTAGCGGATCTCTTCTTCCGTATGCTTGTCACAGTTGAGCTTTCTGAGGAGTCGATCGAGTTCCGTCTCTTTAACTTCGTTCCATCCGTTACGAAGGAGACGAATCGCGTCGATTGATTTTCGCGCGTTGACGTTGGCGAGAAATCTGGCAGTTTCTTCCCGCACAATCTGAAGAGCTTTAGGGATTTCCTTGTCTCGTAATTCTTTGTTACGGACGCATGCCGACTCCAAATCGTCGATTGAGTAGAGATAGACGTTAGGACGTTTACCCACTTTCGGATCAACGTTACGCGGAACGGCCAGATCGAGAATAAAGAGCGACCTATTAACGTTTCGGGCGTTTTCAATCTTAAGATAATCGTTTAGCGTTATGATCGGTTCGGCGGCTCCAGTTGCAACAATAGCAAGGTCCGTAGACGCCAGCGCTTGAAAACGATCGTCCCAGTCGACGACGACGCCATTCCATTGTTCGGCGAGACGTTCGGCTTTTTCACGACTACGATTAACGACAACAACCGATCTTGCCCCATAGTCGGAGAGGTATTTCAGCGTTTCTTCCGCCATTTCGCCAGCGCCAAGCACGAGAGTTTTCTTATCGTTGAGACGTTCGAAGATTCGAAGCGCGAAGTCGACAACGGCGACGCTGGGCACGCTAACTCGACGGCGAAAGATTTCCGTTTCGACAGAAACGCGTTTAGCCGTCTTAAAAGCCGTTTGGAACGCTTCGTTGAGAATCGGTCCCGTCGTGTGGGCCAACGTCGCAAGCTTATAGGCGCGTTTTACTTGAGATAAAATCTGCGGTTCGCCGAGAATCATGCTGTCAAGACTAGAGGTTACGGCGAAAAGCCGTTCCGCCGCTTCGCGTTCTTCAAAGCGTTGAAAATAATTGCGATAGCGTTCGTAGACTATCTCTTCAGAGGCGTTTCGACGCGCTGGGGCAATCATGAAAGGAAATACGTCCTTGTAGTCGGGCAGTTCTTCATGATCGGAGGCAAAATAGAGTTCCGTACGATTGCAGGTCGACACAAGCGTCGCCTCAATGCCCGGGAACGCATCCTGCCATTGCTGAAGGGTTTCCGTTACGTCAGTTGCGTCAAGAGAAAACAGTTCACGAATTTCAACTGGCGCGATACGATTATTGAGACCGATAACACGAATCGGCATTCAGACTGCTCCTTGCGTTCTGGCGAACCTGAGTCGTGAGTGTGTTACGTTTTGATGCGACATGGTCGACGAGTTGTTTGCACGGTTTTAAAACTGTTATTGGGCAGGCGGAACGGCTAAAGTGGATTCGTCTGCTTCCACTTGTTCGTTTGCGTTGGTCTCAGCATGCGTGGGAGGATTCCAGTGACTGTTTGGTCCAAACGCAACGGAGAATAGAAGGACGCCCATCGCCGCGCCGACAACGAAGTTGTGTATGGCGTTCATGGCGCATACGTCGACCGCTCGTGCTCTTCTTTTGGGGAAACGCGAGAGGAGCGCGGCAACAAAGACGAAGGGCGTTCCAATGGACGCCAGATCGAAACGAGACTCTGTTCCTGAGAAAATCTTCAGGTAAAAGCCGCTGGCGACGCCGATCCCCAGCGCAACAACGGACATGTTGGCTGCAAAACGACAAGCGCGGCTCAGCCATTCGAGGGAAGGAAGCGCCAGCGAGTTTTCCGCAACATTTCTTCTGAGTCGATTGCGTTGCCAGAAATACATGTAACCGCTGACGGCTCCGAAGAACGATAAAAGCGCTGCCAAAAGAAGCGCCGACGCGTGCGTTGCACGTACCCAAACGCAGGTTGCCGCTGGAGGAAAAGCGACGTTGCCCACACAGAGCGACACAGCGATTAACGATAACGTCAATGGAAGTAAAAAGAGACTAAATTGCGTTTTACTTACCAACGTCAGATAAAGCTCAACGAGCACGACAGCAAACGCTAAAACGGAAAACCAACCGCCGGCGCTGGAAAAGAAACGGTCGTTCTGAAGCAAGTCGTTGTAGTACAGAAACGACGCATGCGCAACGGCTCCAAGCGCAGTTAGCACGAAGGGAATGAGCACGAACAGTCTGGAATCCTTCGCAAACCGGAGACGCGCTAATTCAAAAACAAAAGCTATTGAATAGCACGCTGTAAAACAAACAACGTCAACTCCTTTAAACATGAGACGGCCCTGTCGCTTCTGCTCGATTACGTTTGATCAATCCTTGGAATGAACAGACGCCCCCCGTTAAGGACAGGGAGCGTCGATCAGAAGAGTTATCAGAACTCTGAGAATCATTCGTCGATCTTTTCGATACGGAAGTACTGGAATCTGGCCCAGAGAGACTGCGCCGTTTCAGGCGACGCTGAAGCTTCTTGCGCGCCGCCCCAGCACTGAAGACTGATTCGGTCGTTAGGCGTGCTATTAATTCTGCCTTCGTAGACGCGTCTGAAAGTCGTGTCGTCAAGGCTGCAAAACTCAGCGACCACGTTTCGTCCTGTCACCGTCATTCGCAGTCTGCCGCCAGCCTTTTCGACCGGAACCTTACCGGGATAGACGTACATTCTGTTGTCGTCGCCATTAGCAAAGACGAGCTTAAAGATGACTTTATTATTTTGAATCCAGTAGATGCCGCACTGCTGACCTCGCGCCGTTGGTTTTTGCAGAAAATAACATTCCGTCTCAATTCGATAGGAACAGTCTACGTCGTCGTTCTGCCAACGAAGAAAATTCAACGGACGAACGAGCGCGTTGCGCGCTTCGCCTGACGTAAAGGGTTCCGTTAAAATTTCAAGCGAATTATTGACGATCCGACGACATGGCGCGTTACTTCGAAGCCATTCCCAGCCGGGCATAAGAACCCCGCCCTCGAAGCGATCCTCGAACAGGACTTCCTGTCCGGACGCAGTCGGAACGCAGACTGATAAAGACGGCATAAACGCCGAAAGAACCAGGCACATCAGGAAAAAGGAACGCGACTCCATAACGAACCCTCCAAAAAGGGGGGATGTAAACACGGGGGTGGACAGAACGCCTGCGAATATTAGAAAAGAACCTCTTTCCTACCTAACGTCCACAAGCGCACAGACTGAAATTTGCTCAAGCAGACGAAGCCCTCACAAATCTCCTCAATGTAATTCTAATAGAATTTTGTTTTTTGTCAGCGCTTAACGACGCAAAATGGGCAATTTACACAATAAATTTTTGTCTTGAAAGTGGGCCGTGCGTCTTCTAACGAATTTAAGGGGCGACGTGGGGACGATTCTTCCGAAAAATGGTCACGCTCAAAAGCGCCAAAATGGGAATGAACACTTCCAAAGGAGCTCTCATTCTCATGTTGGTCCAGTAGAGCAGATGAGGCGCCTGAACGGAGAGAATCAGGAGGAATCCCCAGATCAACGGCGATTCAAAAACGCTTCCTGACGAGTTATTTTTGAAGTTGCCGGTCTTTTTAAG
The DNA here is from genome assembly GCA_902772705.1 of uncultured Planctomycetota bacterium. Classification (GTDB taxonomy): domain Bacteria; phylum Planctomycetota; class Planctomycetia; order Pirellulales; family Thermoguttaceae; genus RUG369. Next base: position 12,279 of record CACYBR010000141.1, on the reverse strand, counting down.
GGAAAGAGCCAGAATTCCAACAATTGCCAATATGAATTCAACGATGTAAAAAACGGCGACGAAGTATCGACCGTAATTGCGAAAATCGCCCAATGGAACCCCTGCGATTGTTTTTTCAGAGCGGGATCTGGACGTTTCTTCGAACTGACTTACGTCGTGTGGTAGAAAGCGCCAGAGCTCGCAAAAGCGGATTGCGCAGGAGTAGAAGAAAGTTGGACGATTGCTTCTGATTGTTTCAATCGCTTGTCTGCGGGTCCAGTCATCTTGGAATAATTCCTCGTCGGCGGACCCCTTTGTAATGTTGTTGTCCGCAAGGGCGACGTCGTAATCTTTTTGACGACGCGTATGGAAGGGCTCCGGATCCCACAAGCTGAAGGGGGAAGACGTTTGATAGTGCGCGTAGAGCTCAGGATTGTTGGCAAGGTAAAGAGTGTAGCCGCCGTGTGTCGTTGTGAGAATTGGCTTCCCAAAAACACGGTCGTTTCTTACCGCCCAGGGGGAGACGACGAGCGCGCACATGGAAAGAAAACAGACGAGACGGAAGAAGCCTCCACAAAATCTGGAAACGTTTCCCGTCTTGTTTTCTCGCGCTTTGTAAATTAAATCGGCAAGTTCAACGAAGAAGAGATTGATGAACACGAGCCCAGTAAACGCATAGAATGCGGGGCGGCAAAGCGTCGATAGACCGAATAGAGCGCCAAGAAACGCGTAGCCAACGCATGAAAAAACGGAATTTCGGCGTTTGACGACCGTAACGGTAGAGAGGAGAAGGAGCGCGGCAAAGAAGGCGGCAAAAGTTTCCGTCATAATGAGTCTTGACTGTTGGAGCAGGATAGGATCAAAAGTGACAAGAAGACCCGCAAACAACGCTAAAAGAGGAGAAAGTCCTGCGTAGCGCGCGTAGAACCATACGAGGATGACAGTCGAAACTCCAAGTATCCAGTGGAACAACGCGATGGAAGCGTTTCGGGATAAAGCGACGTTTTGGTCGAAGAAATCAGAGACGGGATCTGAAGATTGAGACTCTTGGCGTCTAACGAGTCTTTTTTTGCCCGTTTCCTCGGTGAACGGAGCATGATAGACGTCGGGACGTTCGGAGCTCGCGCGGATTGAAACGAGCTCTTTTAGCGCCGCAGGATACAGAGGAGGACGGAACGCCGTGGGGGTATTATGATTGCCGAGAACACCGTAGGAGTACCAGTTTTCGGCAAGTTTCAAGTAGGAGTCAGGGTCGGTGTTAAAGGAGTCCAGCGAGGCAAAGAGCACGGCGCCTCGAACCAACATGGCGACGAGAAACAGAAGCAGAAGCGGACTGGATAAAGAAGATTCCTTTTTAGTCTCATGGGCTTTTGGCATTGGTTTCATATCCATGTTAATTCGAGGTTTTAATGTTTGCCGAGCAAGTGAAATAAATCACTTCTTGAAGATTGAGTCGGCGAAATTCAGATACTGTTCCCAGTCGAAATTAGTGACGTCGTGCTTGCCGGTACGTTTGTGATATCGAATCGTAGCGCCGACGGGCGTGTCGACGTCGGGCTGTTCCGTCACGCCGCCAAAACCGTCAGAGCCAAGAAGACGATAGACGGGGTCGGCATTAAGAGCGGAAAGGAATTCGCCTTTAGGATCGGCCCAAAGGTCTTCGCTGGCGCTTGCGACGTAAACGGGGCGTGGGGCGATGAGCGCGATGAGTTCATGCTGATCGATAGGAAGTTCGTCAACTTTGTTTCCATACTCGTGGAACTTTTTCGTGAACCAGTGAGGAAAACTGGCGTTGATGCGATCGACGCGTTCGCCAAACTGGCGACGTGAAAGCGCGGCGCCGCCGCATCCGGAGTCGTTGGAAATGACAGCGGCGAAGCGTTCGTCATTTGCACCGCACCAAAGAGCCGTTTTCCCAAGGCGGGAGTGCCCGGCGACAATCGCTTTTTTCGTATCGACGCCATCGACGTTTTCAAGGGAGTCAAGAACTCGGGAGAGCCCCCAGGCCCAGGCTCCAATTACAGCGGGATAATCGTCGGCGTTCGCGTCGTAATTAGTGAAGAGGGGGTGTACTCCCTGAGTGAAGTTGCGTGAAGCGTCCGGCTCGATTTCTTCGTAAAAAACAGTAGCGATCGCGTATCCTCTGCTGACAATCATGTCAAACGCCCACCGGGATTTTGCGAGTCCACGTGTTTCTTCGGGCGATTTGCCAAGATTATGCGTGCTGTTCTCGACCTTATAGGCGCTGACGCCTGGGTCGTCGGTTGTTGTTTGGATTCCTTGGAAGTTTGGCATGATAAAGACGGGCACGTCGCCTTTTCGGTCGTTTGGAACGTACAGAAGCACAGTCGCCTGGGGCTGTTCGTTAGGGGCGTTGAAATAGATTTTGATTTCTTTACGCGTAGCTTTACCGCCGAGCGCGTCTGGGACCGAGACAGTTTCTTCCGATTTGACTTTCGACAAATCGGCTTCCGGGAACTGTCCAAACATATTCTCTTTAAAGAGGTTCAGAATTTCAGGGCGACGTTTGTTACGCCACTGTTCGGGCGTTTCAATTTTGGTTCCGTCTTCTGCGACAAGAGGGTCGGGCAGGACATACTCGGGAACCTTCGCTTCGTCGTAGTTAGGCTCGGCGATTTGTTGAGCATAAGTAGGCGCGACGAAGAACGACGCGCAGAAAATGATCGCGGGGAGCGAAATCGTTTTGGTGGTAAGGAAGGACATAAAACACCTATGTAATAACACGTTATCGAGACGTAAAGAACGATGAAGGACGCGCGCTCGTCCAAAAGACCAACATTCGCGTCGTTGTTAAAGTTAGACCTTCTTAAGGTAGTTCCAGACAGGAATCAGCTTTTGAAGCGATTCCGGCAAATTATTATTTTTGCGTTGGAAGACTCCTCGCCATGCTCCAGTCGAATCTTTCCAGATTGCAACGTCGACGGGATCGTCGCCAACCTCGTTTTCTGACAATTTAAAGGAAAGGTCGCCGACTGACAGTGATTTTACGTCGGAAGCTACGACAGCGTCCAGTTTTCCCGTCTCGTCAAAGCGTACTGAAAAGACTCCGTTGGCTTCGACGGAAATTTCCGGAGAAACCTTGCCTCCCTTTAGTTCAACTTTTTCCTTTTTCATGACAATAGGATCGCCGAAGTCGCTTTCTGACGCGGCGATCCACAGAAGCGAACCGTCGAGGAAACGAGTGAACGCCGTTCTGGGCGGACGAGTTGAGGATTCTTCAGGCAGGGAGAACACGTACGGATCCGCAACCCAGGGCGTTTGTTTCAGGACGCCGGCTCTTTCGAGCAACGTGATCGTCTCTTCCGCCAGTCTATCTTTTTCTTCTGCCGAAACGCCGGCTGGAACGTCGACGAGTTTGGTTTTACAACCGGGCGTTTTCGCTACGAGAGCTCGCAGGGCGTCCCAGGATTCCTTTTCGACTTCGTTTTCGCCGTAGAGAAGGAGCGCTTCATACTCCTGATCTCCATAAGCAAGCCGGCTGTTTTTGACGTTCCATTTTGGAGCGCCGTTAGGACGAGTTGAGGCGATTTCATCAACGGGAATGAGATCTGCAGGGTAGCCCTTTAACGAGAATCGATCGCAAATATCGACCCCGACCGCTAGATATTCAGGTCTAAGGGGATTAGCCGCCCCAAAACGTCCGAAAACAACGGCGACTGGCGAATCGATTTGAGAGGTGGAGATAAGATTCAACATACGAATCTTCTCGCGTATCTTGTTGACGCCCGCGTCGCTGACGATAGGCAGGAGCTTGGGGTCGAGCTTGTTTTGGGGCGAGTTTTCGTTTCGAGGATAAATCTGGTGGATATGGACGCGTCCGCCGGAAGCGGCGGCGGTCCAGTGTTCTGTAACATATGGGGGAGTTTGCGCGGCGTAAAACATGTTGACCCAGAGCGAACCGCATCCTTTTGCGAGCGAATTACGGACGCAGAAGGGGACGTATTCGTCCGTTTGAGCGACGTCGCGCGGAGCCCTCCACCACATGATCCCGTTTTTGCGCATCTCGAGACAATTGGGCCATGGGAACCACGAGTTGTGAACGCCGACGAAAGCGTTTGCGCCCCAGATTTCCTTGTTGAGATTATAATTTTGGAGCTCAAATTCAACGACGCGGTCCGCGCAGAGTCTTCGGAAGCGATCGACGGAGGCGACGCGTTCCTGCTCGCGACCTTTTTGAGCCTGATACGCTAGAAAGAGATCGTTGACGAGATCGCGTCCGTCAAAACGCGAACTGTAGGCCTGAGCCATCTTCTCCGAGTACCAGTAATCGTTGAGGGCGTCGTTTCGATTGAAATTAGGCAAGAATCCCCATTCGTCTTTACATCCTCCCAGAGCAGGAACATTACGATATTGCTCGTAAAGTCTCTTTTCGAGTTCAAGCGTTTCGTCGGCAAAAAGGTCCGGATAACTGTAACGGAACGCAACCGCGACGGCAACGGTTGTCACGCCTTCAGGAAGGGACGTTTTATCAAAAGAAACAGACAGCTTTCCGTTGACGGTTTCATCAATGTCGTAGCCCGGCGTGTTCTTAACGAAGCGTTGGTCTTTAACCCATTTAGCGGATTCGGTCACGTCTTGAATCGAAGACGGAACGACGACTCCGTTTTCATCGACTTGGCAAGCCCACGCTCGAACGACGCGAGCGCCACGAACATAGTAGGGGTGATTGGAGGAATAGTGGTCGTTCAGCGGGGAAGATTCGAAGGTAAAGTTTACCGTCTGAGCGTCGTCGACGACGTTCTTTTTGTCGAAAATTAAGCGTTCCTGAGCGAGATCTGGTCGCGCTTTTTCAAAGTCGTATCTGGCAATACGCAGATCCAAATCAAGAAGGGCTCCGATCCCATACTTCTCCTTTGCATACCGAACGGCGTCATTCGTGGTCTCAACCGCTTCCTTATTGTCGTCAAAGAAGCTCAAATTACGTTGCGTAATGAGGAGAACGTCGAACGCGTTGGTCGGAGCGACCGCGTCAATAAGCCCTTTATAATCGTTTTCATCAAGTTTAAACGACCAAAAGCATCCAATGTCCGGGGTTACGGGACGACCGTCGATTGTCGGAGGGAGCCTTCCCGGGGCGCGCGGAACAAGGGGTTCGGCTTCGGTTGCGAACGATATTTCCGCTGTCAGTAAGGCTAGCGCCAGCGAAACGGAGAACGCGATTGACGTCGCAAACATAAAGGACGGGGAAGGGTCGCTGGATCTAACTGCTTTCCTCATACAGAATCCTTCAAACTGTTTTTTCATGGAAAAATTCAAACGCACGAAGGAAACGAATTTTTGCCGGAATTGCACAATATCGCCCCCCCGTCATTATACAGGAGGAGCGCAGCTGGCGCCACAATGAATGATTTTTTGTGAATTTTTTGTCTGAAGAAGCGAAAAGGGATTAAACCGACCTTTACACGTTTTTGAAAATAATTCACTATCCGTCCCGAGGAACGCGGGGTCAGTTCCTGATTTCCCGACGTTTTACGTTCCTTGCTTTTCAAGGAAACTCGTTTGCAGTTCAAATATACCCGCTTTGAACGCAACTTTCGGTTATAGAAAACGTCGTTTGACGTTTCAAGGAGAATCAAAGTGAAACACGTTCGTCTGATCCTTACGGCGCTTCTTTGCGCTTCCCTTTGTGTCGCGGTTGAGACCGCTCAGGCCCAGCAGACCGCCGCCCCGGCAAATGGCGCGACCGCCCAGCGCGCGCAACGTAATCTTCTCGTGGGCGTCGTCGACCTGCGTTCCGTACTGTCCAATCATCCGATCGTCGCCGATCAGATTCCCGCGCTGACTCAGAAGCTCCAGATGGTCCAGATCGAATTCACGAAGGCTCAGCAGGAGGCGCAGGAACAGCTTGGAAAGCTTCAGCAGACCTGTAAAGTCGGCACCCCTGAGTACGACGAACAGATGGGCGCAATCCGAAAGGCGCTTAGCGACGCCCAGTTCAAGGCAGAAGACGCTCAGCAGAAGATTGTCATGGAGCGCACTCAGCTCCTGTTCCGCGCCTATAAAGATCTTCAGGCCGCGATTCAGGAAGTCGCCAAGCAGAATGGCGTTCTTATTGTCCACTCCAAGGTCAAGATTACGGCCGAACCAGAGGCTAACGTCTCCGAGGAGTTTCTTACCCTTCAGGAAGCCGATCAAAACACGATAGTATGGAATCGTCCCGAATGCGACATCACCGAGCAGGTCAAGAAACAGCTTGCTTCTGCCGTTGGGGCTCCCAAGGGTAACGCCGCTATGGATTCCTCGCCGCTGGCCAATCTTGGCGCTCAGGCGATTAGCGCTTCTCAGGCCCAGCCGCAGCAGTCGGCCGGTCAAGTTCAAGGCGTCGCTCAGCCGCGTCCCACTGCGCGAACCGCCGCCGCTCCGAACGCCGGCGCACGACGCTGATTCATAGTCGGGAGTCGCTTGGATGTTTAGCGTAAAGCCTCGGGTTGTTCGTGTTGAAGCTTTTCGCCGGCAACGAACTTTGGCGCGTCAGGTCGACGTTGCGGGGTTTGGTTTGTGGACTGGCGTTGACGTTGTCTATTCCTTCCGGCCAGCGGAAGACAATTCCGGCGTTCGCTTCTTTCGCGCCGACCTGCCGAATTCTCCGCCAATTCCCGCTTTGGTGGAGAATCGAGTTCAGAAACCGCGACAAACAAGTCTTGCCGTAGGTTCTGCGCAGGTTGATATGGTCGAGCACGTTCTTTCCGCTTTGCGCGCCGCCCGAGTTGACAACTGCGACGTCGTTGTGAACGCTCCTGAAGCGCCGGGTATGGACGGCTCGTGCGAACCTTTCCTGAGAGCATTTCTGGAGGCTGGCGTCGTTGAGCAAACGGCTGAACGCGCGCTTGTTAAAATTGACGAACCGGGAACTTATTACGCAAGCGACGGGTCTTCGAACGACGCGAAAATCGAGCTTCTTCCAAGCGTTTCCGAAGAAACGCTATACGAGTACACGCTTCATTACGACGTTCCTTGCGAGATTCCCAATCAAACGGCGACGTTCAATTTTTGTCGATCTCCCGAGTGTTTTCTCAAGGAGATAGCGCCGAGTCGAACGTTTCTGACCTTGAAAGAAGCCGAGGGCTTGCGCCGAATGGGCGTCTGTCAGCGTGTCACGGCTCAAAACGCGTTAGTCTTTGGACACGAAGGAATCGTCGACAACGAGTTGCGATTTGAAAACGAATGCGCGCGTCACAAGTTGCTCGACATGGTCGGCGACTTTGCTCTTGCCCCTGTGGATTGGCTTGGTGAGTTTCGCGCGTACAAAACGGGCCACCAACAAAACGCCGAACTCGTTGCCGCGTTGCTGGACGCTTGTGAATGATCTTTTATTGAAACCGATGAAGGAAGATCGGTCGCCGATACTTGCGGCAATCTAAGGATGGAATGATGGATAAAGTTCGATTAGGGGTGATTGGAACCGGTCGTCTTGGCGGTTTTCACGCTTCCAAAGCGGCGGCTAATTCAGAAGTTGAGTTTGTTGGCGTGTCTGACGTCTGCGAGGCGAATCGCAAACGTGTTGCCGCTCAATACGGCGTAAGCGAATTTGCTTCCGTCTCAGAGCTGCTTGATAAGGTCGACGCGGTCGTGGTTGCCGCTCCTTCTGTTCTCCACGCCGAAATTGGACGTGAGGTCCTCCGTTCTGGGAAACATCTCCTCATGGAAAAGCCTGTTACGACAGACGCCATGACCGCGGTTGAACTTGCGGATATGGCGAAGGAGAGGGGGCTTGTCATGCAGGTTGGTCACGTTGAACAACATAATCCCGCCTGGCGCGCGGCTCTCAGTCATCTTCAAGACGTAAGAATGGGAGCAACGCCTGTGGCGATCGACGCGACGCGTACAAGCGGTTATACTTTCCGCTCTACGGACGTTGGCGCGACGTTAGACCTCATGATCCATGATATCGAGCTTATTCTTTCCCTGATTCCGTCGTCGGTCGAGCGGGTTTCCGCATTTGGAATTTCGCAACTTGGCGGTTATGAAGACGCTTCCTACGCGACCCTTCTGTTTTCAAACGGTTCGATCGCGCGCCTTAAAGCTTCCCGAATTGAACAGAGCGCAACGCGTCAGATGACGATTCAGACCGCGTCAAAGACGATTCACGTTGATTTCGCGACGCGTTCTGCGACGTTGATTTGCCCCAACAGCGACGTCCTTGACGGAAAGTATTCTCCTGATTCCGTCACGCTTGCTGAAATGGGAGCCAAAGTTTCGACTTTTATGAAGGACGAATACGAGACGAGAGAGTTGGTTCACGATCCGGTCGACGCGCTGGCTCTCGAAATGCAGAACTTTGTTTCAGCGATCCTTCATGGCGAAAAATCCGTTGTTCCAGGAGGACGCGCGGCTCAGGCTGTGGTTGTTGCCGAAGAAATCATTCGCGATTTGCAAGCGCGCGCGCGCCGCGCCTGCGTTCCTCCAACCAGAACTCTCAAAATTGCGGGTTGAGTTCAGTTGGTCGCTGCTATCTGGATACAAGACCGGGCGTCGTCTCCTTCGGACGGCGCCCGGTTCATTTTTTTCGAACGAGTTATTCCTGGTTCTCCAGCAGATCAAAGTCCTTCAGGATGGCGTCGATTGCTTCCATATCCCCTTCCGAGATAAAAGCGTCGCCCGACGAAGCGTTGGAAAGCGCGTGTTCTGGCGTTCTTGCCCCGCAGAGAACGAAGGACTTGTCATATCGTGAGAGAACCCATGCCGCCGCAAATTGACCTGCTTCAAGGTTATAACCACGGCGGATTTCCGAGATTGCTTCTAAGGCGCGATTGACCTTGCTGATATTATCCTTGGAAAACTTAGGTTTCCCGAGGCGGAGATCTCCGCGTTTGAAGACGCGTTCAGGATCGAGCCTGCCGGTAAGAAGGCCGTTTTCAAGTGGGGAATAGGCGAAGAACGAGACGTTTTTTTCCTTACATCCTTCAAGAATTCCGTTTCTTTCAACCTTACGATCCAGCAGGGAATAGCGTTCCTGATCAACGTCGAGCGTTCCATACTCGCAGTATTCGTCAAATTGTGAACGACTGGCGTTGGAAATGCCGACCGCTCTGATTTTGCCCTCTCGACGCATGTCTTCAAGCGTTCCCATCGCGTCGGAAACGGCGGTCGTATGGTCTGACACGTGATGGATCTGCATAACGTCAATGTAATCCGTTTTCAATCTGCGAAGACTGTCCTCGACTCCGCGCCTGAGGATATCAGGACGAAGCCAACGATACACGGCGTATTTTTCAAGAGTTTGCGTTCGTCCCGCGTCGTCGGCAAAGCAATGCCATTCTCCAACGCCGGGAGGAAGCGGGGCGTGATCCCAATAGAGACCGCATTTGGAGGCGAGTATGATCGAATCTCGGCGACGACCGCGAATCGCGCGTCCAACCGTCTCTTCTGAGCGACCGAACCCATAGATTGGAGCTGTGTCGATAAGAGTGATTCCCGCGTCGAGCGACGTTTGAACCGCGCGTTCTGCCAGCGCGTCGTCGCATCCGCCCCACATCCAACCTCCCATGGCCCACGTTCCAAGCCCGACCGCAGACGCCGTAATTTCCGTCGCTCCTATTTGTCGATACTGCATTTTAAACGCCTCTTTATTAACGCGCCGTTATTTCAGCGCGCGTTTATTACAAGACTCCAATCCAGCATGACGCCCAGTAGCGCATGTTGCCACCATCCGGACCAGATCGAGCCTGTTCGGAATACCAAATATCCCCATAGAAGTCCTCCGGCGACGCAGCCAAACGTTTCAGACGCGGGATGTCCGTAATGGAGCATTGTGGAAGCGAGGACTTGAATCAGAATCGCCGCGATCGGTCCAAAAGAGCTGGCAAGCCCAAGTTGGATAAATCCGCGAAACATGAATTCCCAGGCAAGGTAATAAAGGAAGAAGTACAAAACCGAATGTGTCAGAAGACACGCCCAGGAAGCGCCCGCGAGAGGGTTGTACGGATAAACATTATAGAATTCTGTCGTGGCGCCGCTCGTCCACCCGATAACGACGAAGATTGGCAGGAAGAGAAGGAACGACTTTATTGTTCTGCTTAAAGACTTGGGAACAAGGCCGTAATCAGAAAGACGTTCCTTAAAAACGTATTTAACAATGAGCGCGGGGACGACGCCCATTAGCAGAAACGCAGACCAGATTTTGCGCGAATACCAGAGGAACAGGATGGGAGAGAAGTGGAGCGTGCCTGCGAGAGGACGTTCGAGCGTTTCCGTTCCAATCGCTAGAACACACTCCCTCGACGCTGGATCGGCTAACTGCGGCGCAGCAGAAATATATTTCCAAGCCGACAGGGCAAGAACCGCGTAGAGGAGGATGGCGGTTGTTTTAAAATTATCGCCGAGAAACGCCATGCCGTAGTTAATCGCAGAGCGAATAAACGGTGGTTTGACGATGAAATTTTCAATCTCTTCAGGCGATTTCAGGTTGCTGTGGGGATATTTCATAATTCGGGCAATAATATGCAGTTGCCTGGATGGAAACGAACGAAACATCGAGGGTTAGTTAGCCCACTTGCCGCATTTGACGCAGTATTCCTTCTTGGAACCAAACGCGCAATTGTTGCAGAGTCTGGCTTCAGCGTAATTGTTAGCCGCCCATTTTCCGCATTTAACGCAATAATCAGCTCGGGAGCCGAAGCCGCAGTTGTTGCAAAGCCCTGCGGGAGAGTAGTTATGAGGGGCCCAATTTCCACACTTAACGCAGTATTCCTTCTTGGAACCAAACGCGCAGTTCTGACAGAGTCTTGCTGTGAAACGCGGCACGATTGCGTCGGCAGGCGTAGTCCCAATGATGAGAAGAAGACAGATCGATAACAAAACTTTTTTCAACATGTCCTTGAATCTTTCTCTGGTTTGTTTTTCGTTGACGAAAACGCTTTCTGTTAGCGGACCAACCCCGCCCTTCCTATTATACTCTGATTGCCGACGCGTGGACAAAAGATTTGTTTGAAAATAAATGTTTTCAAGACGAACGCGTGCTTTTCCGGTTATTGCTCCGACGTTCTTATGCTTGAAAAGCTCCAGCGCCTCCTGTATATTACAGTGCGCACGGATATGCATGACGTGCTTTTGATTGTTAGATTCTTTGCAGGTTTTGGTGAGCTCATGTTGAAAAAAACAATGTTAATCGCTTTGTTGACGCTTGTTCTGTGCGCGTCGACGTCACTTATGGCTCAGGACGCTAAAGACGCTTACGTTGAACCGGCGCTTCTTCAGGAGGGCGGGTGGACGATGGTTGTCATTCCAGATCCTCAGGCTTATACCCGATACGGAAGAAATCAGGGAATATTTGAACTGATGACAGCCTGGATTGCTGAAAACAAGGAAAAGCTCAATATTCAGCAAGTCATCTGCGTTGGCGACCTGGTCGAATCCAACAATCTCCAGAAGGGCGACGGCAAGTTTGCCAATCAGACGAGTCGTGAGATGTGGACCGCCTCGTCGAGAGCGTTTGAGAGACTCGATGGGATTTATCCATACGTCAACGTAACGGGCAATCATGACTACGGACCGTATATTTATCCTGACGGGAATCATTACGGCACGCGTTCCTCGCTCAACCGTGAGACGCAGTTTAACGATTATTTTCCGCCGGAGCGCAACTCCGCTCTCAAGGGCGTCCTTTTTGACATGTTCGAAAACGCTTATGGCGTTAAGACGCTTGAAAACGCCGCGTATCAGTTCAAGGGAACCGACGGACAGCGAATTGTTGTGGTCGCATTGGAATTCGCGCCGCGAGCCGAAACCCTTGCATGGGCGAAGGAAGTTTTTGAACGTCCTGAGAACGTCGACGCGTTCGGAATCGTCGTGACGCACTCATATATGGGACCTTATACGGAGGATTGCAGGCTCATTAAGTCGGAAGGATACGGTCTTTCTAAGGAGGGAGGCCGTCCTGGTCAGGCGATTTGGGACGAACTTGTCAATACGACGGCGAATATCCGAATGGTCATTTGTGGACATGAATCGACCGCGGACAATATGGATGGGTGTACAGGATTCCGCGTTGATAAGAACGAAGCGGGCAGAAACGTTGTTCAGGTTATTTGCGATATGCAGGCGATGGGAGGCGGCTGGGAAGGGAACGGCGGCGACGGCTGGCTTCAACTCTTTGAATTCTCACGCGATATGAAGACGGTTAAGGTTCGCACTTTTTCACCGCTTTTCGCAATCTCTCCCACGACTCGTGAACACGCATGGTACCACAACGACAAGCAGGAATTCGAGTTTTCGATCGAGTGATTTTCTGGTAAGCGAAATAAGATATCGCTGTTTTTTAACGTCCACGCCAGAGGATAG
>CACYBR010000140.1 GCA_902772705.1 uncultured Planctomycetota bacterium | reverse complement strand
TCGAAGAAAAGGAGATTCGTCGTGATCGACGTATAGGGCGAAAAGACGCTTCCGGGCAGCCGTATCACCGTATGAAGATTGCATTCCCCGAGGAGCTTCTTCTTCAAATTGACCTTCGCGGCGTCGGTTCCGAACAGGAACCCGTCGGGGAGCACGACGGCGGCGCGGCCCGTGCCCTTCTTCAATCGGCGCATAATCAGCGCCATGAAGAGGTCGGCGGTCTCGCTGCTGGCGAGCTCGTCGGGGAAATGGCTCTTGACGTCCGCCTTCTCCGAACCGCCGTACGGGGGATTCATGAGAATCACGTCGAACTCGCCCTCCGCGGGATAGTCGTAATAATCCCGAACGAGCGCGTTGTCGTGCGCGACGCGCGGCTCGTCGAGCCGATGCAGGAGCAGATTCGAAAGGCAGAGAATATACGGAAACTGCTTCTTCTCGATTCCATAGATCGAGTCGTTCTTCAACGCGACGTCGGAGGCCGTCTTAACCTGCAAGTCGAGCGCGGCGAGCCAGCTCGTAATAAAGCCGCCCGTGCCGCACGCGAAGTCCGCCATCCGCTCGCCGAGCTTCGGCGCGATCGCCTTCGCCATGAACTCCGTCACGGCGCGCGGAGTGTAGAATTCGCCCGCGGAGCCCGCGCTCTGAAGCTCCTTCAAAATCGCTTCGTAGATTTCCGCAAAGGCGTGGATTTCCGCATAGTCGCTCAGGTCGATTTCGTCGATTACGTCGACGACCTGACGTAGCAGGACGCCGTCCTTCATGTAGTTGTTGACGTCTTCGAACGCGGCGCGCACGACGCTCTGTCGGAGCGTCGTCCCTTCGGGAATCGCCAGATTCTTGAGCGTCGGAAAGAGAACGTTGTTGACAAACTCCAGAAGCGAATCGGACGTCGCCTTCCCCTGACGCGCCCAGTTGCGCCACCGGCACTCTTCCGGCACGATCGATTCATAATCGTCCTCGCATTCCCACTCTTCCTCGCGGGCGTCGTAAATCTTCAGAAAGAGAAGCCACGCGATCTGCTCGATTCGCTGAGCGTCGCCGTTTATGCCGGGGTCGTTGCGCATGACGTCGCGCAGTCTCTTAACAAAGCCTGAAAGATTGCTCATTGCTCGTTCTCTCCTTCATCAGGCGTAGAGCGCGCGTTCCAGCGCGCGAACCGCTTCCAGATACTTCTCTTTTCCCCCGAAAATTCCGTTCATGATCTTGCTGATCGTTCCAAACTTCTCGAAGGGCGGCGTCTTGAGCACCTTCTGATCCTCAATCTCAACGACGTCGCTGTTCATATAGACCTCCAGAAGCGTTTCGAGCGTCTCGCGCGCGGCGCCGGAATACCGGCTGAAGAAGTCGGAGCCCTGAACCTTGCGCGCGCGCTCGCGTCGCGTGAGCGGCTTCTGGTCAAACGCGACGTGACAGAGAAAATCAAAGTCGTCGACGTCCTCCATCTCCTGCTCTTCCTTGAGCTCGTCGATATCGATTCCCTTCTCCGCGAGCCATTCCCGAATTTCCCGATGGTCGGAATTCTCGCGCCAGTTCCTGACGAACGCTTCGAGATTCGCGTATTCTCCCCGAAGATTGCGCCTCGTATAGTCGACGACGTTCTCCGTGCGCATAAGACGACCCTTATGGTCGAAGACGGACACGACTTCGCCAAGAATCGTGACCCGGCATCCGTCGCGATCGACGATCGGCTTTGGCTGGGGCCAGGGCGGTTCGCCGCCGCCGTCGTCGCCGCCGTCGTCGCCTCCGTCTCCTCCGTCTCCTCCGTCTCCTCCGCCGCTCGATTTTCCGGGCTGGAAATCTTCGACCTGTTCGACTTCGCCGTCCCATTCAGGATCGGCAAAGAGACGCGTCACGTTGCGAAAGTCCATCACGGTAAAATTCAGCTTTCCTTCCTTTTCGCGGATCCGCGTACCGCGCCCGATAATCTGCTTAAACTCCGTCATCGAGCTGATCATGTCGTCGAGTACGATCAACTTGACCATTTTGCAGTCGACGCCAGTGGTCAGAAGCTTTGAGGTCGTCGCAATCACCGGAAACTTCTCGCCGACTGAGATAAACGCCTTGAGCTTCGCTTTGCCGTAATCGTCGTCTCCCGTGATGCGAACGACGTAGTCTGAATTTTCCTTCATCATGTCGGCGTTGAGGTTGACGAGCTCATGGCGCATTCTCTCTGCCGCTTCCGTCGTCGGGCAGAAGACGATCGTCTTGGCCATGCGGTCCGTCGACTTAAGATACTCCGTAATCCTTTTCGCGACCTCTCGGGTCCGGTCCAGAAGGATAATATTGCGGTCGTAATCGCTGTTGTTGTAGACGCGGTCCTCGATCACGTCGCCGTTGATATCGACCTGACCGTAGTACGGGCGCCATCCGTCGCCAATGTTCGTTTTGACGTTGATCACGCGAAACGGGGCGAGAAAACCGTCTTCGATTCCCTGTTTGAGGCTGTATTTACAGATCGGGTCGCCGAAATAATCGATATTGGAGACGTATTTCGTCTCCTTCGGGGTCGCCGTCATTCCAAGTTGCGTCGCGCCTTCAAAATAGTCGAGGATTTTGCGCCAGCACCCGTCGGCCTTGGCCGAGCCGCGATGACACTCGTCGACAATGACCATATCGAAGAAATCCGGGGCGAAGAGCTTGCGAAACTTCTCTTCCTCCCCGTCCTCGCCGACGAGCTGCTGATAGAGCGAGAAATAGACCTCGTAGGCGCCGAGCGTCGTTTTGCTCTCGTTTCCGGTCCCAACCTTATGCACGCTTTTGGCCAGCGGGCTGAAATCCTGCTGGATCGACTGATCGACCAAAACGTTGCGGTCCGCAAGGTACAGAATCTTCTTCCTGAGCCCGCTCTTTAAAAGACGGTAGACAATCTGAAACGCCGTGTACGTCTTGCCGGTTCCCGTCGCCATGACGAGCATAAGCCGACGACGACCGCCCGCGATCGCGTCGAGCGTCCTGTTAATCGC
>CACYBR010000139.1 GCA_902772705.1 uncultured Planctomycetota bacterium | reverse complement strand
GTACCATGCTGATCGTCATGGAAAACGGGAATCTCAAGCTCCTTCTTCAAACGTTGTTCGATTTCGAAGCAACGAGGAGCGGAAATGTCCTCAAGGTTGACGCCGCCGAAACTACCCTGAAGGAGCTTAATCGTCTCTACAATCGTGTCGACGTCCTTGGAGCGAATGCAAAGAGGAAACGCGTCGACGTTGCCAAAAGACTTAAAGAGCGCGCACTTACCCTCCATCACGGGCATGCCTGCTTCCGGACCAATATCGCCAAGGCCGAGGACAGCGGTGCCGTCTGTTATAACCGGAACAGTATTCCAGCGACGGGTCAGTTCAAAAGAGAGCTCAGGATTGGCTTGAATTTCTTTGCAGGGACGAGCGACGCCAGGGGTATAAGCGAGGGAAAGTTCTTCACGGCTGCCAACCGGAACACGAGAAACGACTTCAATCTTTCCTCGCCATTCGCCGTGTTTTTTTAACGATTCATCACTGTAATTCATGGAATATCCTCGTTCGTTATTATTCCTGCGTAGCTGTTAAACTGTCCGATTGACGTCGCAGGGAAATGTAAAAAGCCGCGACATAAACCAGTAATCATTGCATCCCTACGATTCTACTTGTAAACCCGGAATAGAATAAGGGGGGACTCTCGCTTTTTACCGTTAAAACGTTTTTAAAATTGGAAATAGCGTTCCGCATTGTAGTAGCAAATGTCCTCAACCATCTTGCCAATCCAATCGAAGTCGTTGGGAATAAGCCCTGATTCCATCTCAGAACCAAGAAGATTACAAAGAATACGCCTGAAGTACTCGTGTCTTGTGTAGGAAAGAAACGATCGGCTGTCTGTCAACATACCGACGAAAAGACTTAAAAGCCCCATGTTGGAGAGGGTTTCAAGTTGTTCCTCCATTCCGTTCTTCTGGTCCAGAAACCACCAGCCTGCGCCATATTGCATCTTGCCAGGAATAGTCCCGTCGTTGAAATTAGCAACGAGCGACGCGAGCAGATAGTTAGCGTCTGGATTGAGATTGTAGACGATTGTCTTAGGAAGCTTTGAATCCTTATCAAGATCGTCAAGATAACGTGAAAGAGCTTTACCGTAGGAACCGTCGACCATGGAATCGCATCCGGCGTCCGGACCAAGCTGACGGTAAATGCGTGTCGAGTTATTTCGCATTGCCCCGATATGCAGTTGCGAGGTCCAATTCTTTTCTGCATTAAGACGTCCAAGATCGGAGAGCAAAACAGAGGATAAGGCGACAATCTCCTTTTCTGAGATCGTTTCTCCCTTCAAGATGTTGGCAAATGAACGTTCATGGGAATCGCCCGGTTCCGGCGCCGTCCATTGAAAGAGTTCAAACCCACAGTCTGAAAGTCGGCAACCTACTGAATGGAAGAAACGGTGACGTTTGGCAAAGGCTGAACGCAAGGCGGCGAAGGATGAAATATCGACGTCTGCCGCCTCTGACAAACGTGTAAGGTATTTGAGGTATGAAACGACTCCCTCTGGCGTTGCGCACGTCCGCGGAAAAACTTTGTCCGGGCGAAACGTGGGAAGGATACGAATTGGGAAACGCCCCGATCGATAGTCCTCGGATAGCTGTTGATGGTATTTAAGACTATCGGCAGGATCGTCGGTCGTGCAGATAAGCTTAACGCGCATCTGCTTCATGATTCCACGAGCGGAAAAGTCTGGAGTCGCAAGTTTAGCGTTGCATTCATCCCAAATAGATCTCGCCGTTTCCTGAGTAAGATAGCGGTCGTTAATCCCAAACGGTCGATTCAACTCAAGCATTGTCCAGTGGAAAAGAGGATTTCTGACCGTCAGGGGACAAATACTCGCCCATTTTTCAAATTTTTCCCAATCTGGCGCAGAACCCGTGATGTATTTTTCATCGATTCCCGCAGCGCGAAGAGCGCGCCATTTATAGTGGTCTCCTCCGAGCCATATCTGAGTCATGTTTTCAAAACGACGATCTTCCGCGATTTCTCGGGGAGGAATATGGCAGTGGTAGTCAATAATCGGTTGATTTTGAGCGTGTTCAAAATAGAGACGTTTAGCGCTTTCGGTTTGAAGAAGGAAATTTTCCGTGATGAAGCGGGACATGGCGTTCAATACTGTGTCTTACGTGGGTTACTGACAACAACCATAAAGCGTCAATCGACTAAGGGACGCCTAATGGAGTTTGTTCTGCCGACGAGCGAGAGTCGCCGGAAACTGGTATAGAAGAAGAGTCGTCCGTTCAGGGGTTATACCCAAACGAGCGACTCTTCTCCCTGTTCAACATTGAAAGACGTCAACACGGCTCACAAAGGCTCAACCTTTATACTTCGGTCCAGCGTTGCGAATCGCGTCGGAAGCCTGATCTTCAAACTTCTTGAAGTTTTCATGGAAGCGCTTCGCGAGGTCTTCTGCGGTCTTGCGATAGGCTTCCTTGTCAGTCCAACTGTTTTCCGGGATGAGAACGTCAGACGGAACGTTCGGGCAGGTCTTCGGAACGCTCAGTCCGAAGATATCGTCGGTTTGATATTCGACGTCGTTCAGAGAACCGTTGTGAATAGCGTCGACGATAGAACGGGTGAACTTGATGGACATACGCTTGCCAACGCCGTAGGCTCCGCCGCTCCAACCAGTATTGACGAGCCAAACCTTGGAGCCGTACTTTTCCATGTTCGCCTTGAGGAGTTCAGCGTACTTGGTCGGGTGCCAGACGAGGAACGCTTCGCCAAAGCAAGCGGAGAAGGTTGCCTGAGGCTCCTTAACGCCAACTTCAGTACCGGCGACCTTGGCGGTGTAGCCGCTGATGAAGTAATACATGGCCTGATCCGGGGTCAGCTTGCTAACGGGCGGAAGAACGCCGAACGCGTCGCAAGTAAGAAGAACGATGTTCTTCGGATGACCGCCCTGACTGCCTTCCTTGATGTTTTCGATGAAGTGGATGGGATAGGAAGCTCGGGTGTTTTCAGTGAGCGTGTCGTCGTCATAATCGACTTCGCGAGTTTCCGGGTCGAAAACGGTGTTTTCAAGAACGGTTCCGAATTTGATCGCGTTGTAGATTTCGGGTTCGCTCTCTGCGGAAAGGTGAATGCACTTCGCGTAGCAACCGCCTTCAATATTGACGACGCCCTTGTCGGTCCAGTAGTGCTCGTCGTCGCCGATGAGCTTGCGGCTGGGCTCGGTGGAAAGGGTGGTTTTGCCCGTGCCAGAAAGTCCAAAGAACAAGCAGGTGTCGCCGTCTTTGCCTTCGTTGGCGGAGCAGTGCATGGAAAGGAAGCCCTTCTTCGGCATGAGGTAATTCATGATCGTGAAGATTCCCTTCTTCATTTCGCCCGCGTACTCGGTTCCCAGAATGACGAATTCACCGCGCTCGAAATCGATATCGACGGAGGTCGAAGAGGTAAGGGATTCGGTAGTAGGATCAGCGAAGAATTGACCGGCGTTGAAGATGACGACGTCGGGTTCGCCGAATTCGGCGAGTTCTTCCTTCGTCGGACGAATCAGCATGTTGTGCATGAACAGCGCGTGATAGGCGCGAGCGCAGATAACGCGAACCTTAAGACGATTTTCCGGATCCCAGCCAGCGAACGCGTCGATAACGTAGAGGTGATCGCGAGTGTTCAGATAATCGATAGCGCGAGTGCGGTTCTGAAGGAAAGCGGACTCGGGCATCTTCTTGTTGACAGGTCCCCACCAGATGTTCTGATTGCTCTCGGGATTGTCGACGACGCGCTTGTCTTTAGGGCTACGACCGGTCTTCTTTCCGGAAGAATTCATCAGAGCGCCAGCGGAGGTGATGGAAGCGCCTTCATACGTGATAGCGTCTTCATAAAGCTTAGCTGGGGCCGGATTGCGTTTAACGTTGCAGACGGTGATCCCATATTGCGATAAGTCAAAACCGTTACTCATTATATAAACCTTTCCAAGTGTGCATTATCGGCGTCGTTAGCTCGGTAAGCCAGACCAGAGACCCAGACGTCGACTAACCAGCGCATGCTGAAGACGTCTTTAAGGTCCGCGCAATTTGCAGACCTATCGGCGTTTCAGCCTAAAGGGACTTCGTTAACGTTCGGGTTTCTGCCGCTCTGGAAGAACAGATACGGAGCAGGAACGCGCTAGCGCTAATTCGAAGCAATCAATTTGCGGGAGATTATACATTAAGGGCGTTTCGCTTACAGCCCCCCGTTTCGACATTTTTTGACTTTTATTGTCGCTTTTCAGGATTTTGACGAAGGACGGCGGCTACGCGTATAAAGCGTTTTTCAGAGTTCAAAGCGACTGTTTCCTGTTTTCTTGACTCCATTACTCGCAACGTATATACTTCCTCATGGGTGCAGAGGGCGTTTCTGCGCCTCTACCTTTGAAATCAATTTGGTTTCTTCGACTGATTTTTCGCTTTTAAGTAGGCTAATATGATGACTCTGAGAGAGCTGAGTAAAAAAAACAGTTTATTCTTTGCTGGGGTCTGCGCCCTTTTGCTTTTGGGCGTAGCGTTGAAAACGGGAACGGTCTTTGGTTTTGACACTCTCAATTCCAAAGAAAAGGATATGAAAAATCGATGGATATCAGCGAAGTTTGACGGTCATGCACAAGAGATCGTTAGACCGGAAGCCTGTCTTGAAGTCGTTGAAAATCATGATCCGGTTTTTCTCGACAATCGCGGTGGAAAGAAACTTCAGATTGCGGGCAAGCAGTACGCTCGAGGCTTGTATTGTCATGCGCCGAGTTGCGTCAATGTGTTTCTTCCTTCATCCGCCAAGCGCTTTATCAGTGTTGTCGGCGTTGATACGAACGCTGACAACACGCGCGCGGGCAACGGATCCGTTCGTTTTCATGTGAATGTCGGCGATCGTGAACTATACAGTTCAGAAACGCTTCGGGGTTCTATGGATGGCGTGGACGTTAATGTCGACCTCAACGGCGCTAAAGAGTTTACCTTGAGAATCGACGACGGTGGAGACGGCATTTCCTGCGACCAGTCAGACTGGGCTGACGCGCGTGTTGAGCTGGATGATGGTTCTACGCTCTATCTGAGCGATCTTGAACTTGTTGACAACGCTTTGTATGATCGCACTCTTGACCTTTCTTTTCCGTTTTCTTTCGTTTATGACGGCAAATCTTCCCAGGATTTTCTCCATAACTGGAAGTTGGAACGGGAGATCTCGGACGAACTCGACGGAAAGGTCCTTCGTACGTTGACGTTCACGGAACCCAATGGACAACTTCAAGTTGTGAGCACGGCGATCGATTACGTCGATTATCCCTTTGTTGAATGGACGTTGAACTTTAAAAATCTTTCCGAGACAGATACGCCCGTCATTGAAAATGTTAAACCTATCGACGCGATATTTGGTCGAGATTTCTTTGAACAGCGCCCATTCAGTGGTTGGGATCCCGATTGTGAAGAAGCGAAACGCTGGAATCAGCAGCATGAATTCAAGCTCCATTATTCGATTGGCAGTCCTTGTCGAGCCGACGACTATATGCCTCATGAGCTTATTATGAGCGCGGGCGCTAAACGGGAATTTGCTTCAGACGACGGTCGACCGACCGGCGCGTACCTGCCCTACTTCAACCTTGAATCCTTGAATAGAGGGTGGATTGTGGTTCTTGGTTGGTCTGGTCAATGGTCAGCTTCTTTTGAACGTCAGGGCGATCTGGAGACTCACGTTGTCGCCGGTCAGGAATTGACGCGTTTTAAGCTTCTTCCAGGCGAAGAGGTTCGTTCTCCTATTGCCGTCGCTGGACCCTGGTTCCGCGACACGTGGTATGACGCTCAGAACGTCTGGCGTCGTTGGATGATCGAGTTTAATGTGCCTCGCGTTCCTGATAAGGACAATCCCACGAATGAAAAGGGGAAGATTATTCCAAGCCATATCGCGGCATGTAGCTCCCATTATTTTGCTGAAATGACGCAGGCTAAATCAGAAGATCAGATTGAATTCATCGCAGATTACCTTAAGCGTGGTATTCAACTTGATTACTGGTGGATGGACGCTGGTTGGTATCCGTGTAACGGCAACTGGGGTCAGACGGGAACCTGGGAGGTCGATCAGACGCGTTTTCCTGGAGGTTTCCGCAAAATCACTGATTTTGGACGTGAAAACGGCGTTCAGACGATTGTCTGGTTCGAACCTGAACGCGTCGAATCTGGATCGTGGGTGGCGGAGAATCATCCTGAATGGTTGCTTGGACGCCTTCTTAATCTGGGTAATCCGGAAGCTCGTGAATGGTTGACCAACCACGTCGACGGAATGCTTAAGAGAGAGGGTATCGATTTCTATCGACAGGACTACAACATCGGCCCGGTTTCTTTCTGGCGCGCGAACGACGCGCCTGATCGTCAGGGTATTACTGAAATACGTTATGTTGAGGGGTACCTTGCATACTGGGACGCGCTCCTTGAACGCAATCCTGGTTTGCGTATTGACTCCTGCGCGTCCGGCGGCCGCCGCAATGATCTCGAAACGTTGCGGCGTGCGGTCCCGCTTCTGAGGAGCGATTATCTCCTCGAACCCGCAAGTCAGCAGGCGCATACCTATGGAATTTCCCTTTGGATTCCCTTCCACGGAACTGGGACCAAAGGGTTTGACGATTATAAAAATCGTTCGATTTTCGTTCCTTATTTCAATTTGTGCTATGACGTTCGTATCGACGACGCCGATTGGGACAACGTTCGAAAGAATCTGAAAATTTGGCGCGAATCCGTCGCGCCGTATTTTGGCGGAGATTATTATCCGTTGACTTCAGTTTCCCTTGAGTCCGACGCGTGGATCGGCTGGCAGTTCAACGACGAAGAGAAGGGCGAAGGCGTTGTTCAGATGTTTGCCAGACACGACACGAAAATCGTCGCGGGTCGCTTTCCTCTTCGCGGTCTCGATCCAGAGGCGACCTACGAGATTCGCGACGTTGATTCGAACGACGTCAACGTTGTCAGCGGTAAGGAACTGTCGACGAAGGGACTCCTGATTGAAATTGATACGGTTCCTTCAGCTAAGATTATCAATTACAGGAAAGTTAAGTGAATCCCAGCGACGCTTGACGCTTGTTTCTTCCTGTGATGATGAGGAAAGCCGGTCGGACGATGAGCATGTGCGACCGGCTTCGCATTTGTTCGTTTGAGGTAAGAATAAAGCCAACCGTCTTTGTTTTCAGATACGTAAACCTTGCGACCAAATTTGGCAATGGGTATACTATTGAGCGCGTTTTCGTCTGGAGAACGTCGCGTGTGCCAATAATCGTCCGCCAAAACGACCGATTTTCTTCGGTTGTGCGTTTATCTTTCGCTGGTGTAGACCGGGGAGGGGAATAGATTGAAAACGACAATTTTTAGACTCCGTTTTACTCATTGTCTTGTCACAGTTAGTTCATTGCTCGTTTTGTGCTTCGGACTAACTTTTGATTCTGAGTTCAACGCTTCGACGTATGCAGCCGACGCGCAGTCTTCCACGTCGACCTTGCCTGATTACTGCGCGGACTTTGCCGCTTTTGCCGAACGCTTTGTGCGTCCGCCTTTTCCGGAGAACGCTGACGCCGACGAACAGAAGAATTGGTATGCGCTCAAGAAAACATGCGGACGCGATCTTATCAAGCTTTCGTTGATTAAATGGCCGTCGTTTGACGCTAAACCGAACGATATTGACGACGAGGACTGGGATAAGTTTGTTGCGCTCGAAGAACTAAGTCGTTTTAAGATCGCGGAGTCGATCTTTGACGAGAATCACGGCGGAACGCTGATTAAAAAGTACTATTTCTCCGACTACGAACCAGATAAGATAATTGCCCTTTCTAAGATCGCAGAAGAACAGGTTGGTCTTGTCAAAAATGCAATCGCTTCTTTGACGAGCGACGATGAGTGGAAGACGCAACGACGTTGTGAACTCGACTTCTTTGTTCAGGACTTTGATCGTTGGTTTGCTCCTTACTGTCGAGCGTCTTTGGATAAGATTCCGCCGATAAGCGCCTTTACGGAAAATCCCGATCTTTTTCTCTCGACGGCAGACCTTCTTGAATTTGCCGTCGATTATATCCCTGAGGACGAAAGGTTCGTTGAGATTCTCGATGGAGTCTCCAAGTTGCTCAAAGCTCCAAGAGCCGTTGAGATTCGCGTTTTCCATGGGCGTTTTGAAGGTTTCGTGGAAGTTTCGCGCGACGTTATCTTTAAACGTTATTGCGAGCGCATTGAAAAGATTGATCAGAAGCGTGTTGAGAAGCTTCTCAAGCCAGAACTCGTCGAGGGAACTTATTTCAATAAACGTCAAACGGAACGTTTCGAACATGGTTCTCTTCCGCAATGGGGCGCCAGGAATCCCAACCAAAAGGATTGCCTTTATGTTGTGTTTCCGAAGGACGGACCTGCGGACAACCGGCCTCTTTACGTGGTCCTTCATTCTGCCGGACATTCTGCTCAGTCTGCTTTGAACTGCACGCTGGAGAAGGGTAATCACGATATTTACACCGTTCCAGACGATTTCTATGGTTTATTTCTCGATTGCTACGCCAACAAGGATACTGATTGGTGGTGGGGAGGACGTCGAGCGGATCAGCCTGAGATTAACGACGAATGTGCAGAAAGGGCGACCGCTGAACTCCAACCTGTTGAAAAGCGACTTCTCGACGAGATTGCCTGGGCTGTGGAAAAGTTTAACATTGACGTTAATCGTGTCTATTTGTGTGGCAATTCAATGGGCGGTAGCGGAACGCTTGGATTTGGTTTGGCTAACGGCGACGTCTTTGCCGCGATTAAAGCGAACGTGCCAGCAGGCGTCTGGCACGCTTACGACCGTCTTCAGCTCGGTGAAATTGACGCTCCTGAGCGTATCGTCGATCCTCCGGTCTGTCTCGATTATTCTTCTCCGATCGACCAATGGTCTCTCTATCACGAGGAACTCTTCAAAGGCGTCGAGAAACGGAAATACTCCTATATCGCTTACTGGGGCAATTTTGGACACGAAAATAACGACGAAAAGGTTGCAGAATACAACGATCTTTTCAAAACCTTCGACTGGACTTCCGTGCGTAAGGATCAGGCGTATCCCGTCTTTACAAACGCGTCTTCTGATTCGGAGATTCCATGGCCCGAGTGTGCAAAGGACGCTCCCTCCGGTCAGCGAGGAGCGTTCTTTCGCTGGGAGAACAAAACGGATTCTGAAGATTCTTTTGAGATCGTACTCCGGCTTGCTTCATCCGAAGAACTTCAGTCGAAACAATTTGTGATTCCGACGAGTTCAGTTGCAGACGTTTCTTTGCGACGTCTCCAGAATTTCAAAATTCAGCCGAACGAAACTATCGTCTGGACGTTTGGAGAGCAGTCAGGCAAGGCTGTCGCCGACAAAAACGGTTTGATTACAATTCCAGAACTTAAGGTTAAAGACGAACCGAACGTTTTGAAGCTTGCCAAATGAATTCCGGGAGCCCTCTTTTTCGTTGTTGAGTCGGCGTTTGTCTTTGGGGACAGAAGCCGACTCTTTTGTTTGTTGTATCAAACACGTCGGCGACGTTTCAAGCGCATGTTCGATGATAATCTTAGTTGCTAAGCGCTACGCGTTTGATAAAAGTTAGGTTGACAAAACTTTTGAGGCCAATATACTGAGAGAAATGCGAGTATGAAGCGCTAACGAACAGCGCAATCGAGCTGTTCCGTTGGTTATGTTTTTTTTGAGAATAGATAGAAACGGCCGACATTGTTGAGTGCGTTATGGTTCTTTCAAAAGTTGAACGTGGCAAACGAGTCACTATCGTTTCGTTGAAAATGAATCGTGCGATGGAAGAGCGACTGGCTGCGTTGGGGCTTTTTCCCGGCGCAGAAGTGGAAGTTGTTCGCACGTCCCGCGGCGGAGAAATGATCCTTGCGTGTTTGGATAGTCGTTTTGCACTCGGGCGCGATTTGACGCGTTCCATTGAGGTGGCCTGACGTGGGTGAACCGATTCGCCCATATTGTCCTATGCGTATACGAAGGTCAACGAAATGTCTGACAGTCCCCGAAAAGTTCTGAAGATTGCTCTCGCTGGTAATCCAAACTGCGGTAAGACGACCATCTTTAATCAACTGACTGGCGAAAAACGCGCGGTTGGAAATTATTCCGGCGTGACGGTAGAGATGGTCAAGGGACGTTTTCAGCGCGACGATTTTGAATTTGAACTTGTCGACCTGCCCGGTATTTACAGCCTTACTGCTTTTTCCAGAGACGAAACGGTTGCTCGAGATTTTCTGCTCACAGAGAAGCCCGATGTCATCGTCAATGTTGTCGACGCTTCCAACCTTGAACGTAATCTTTTCCTGACCCTTCAGCTCAAGGAACTTGGCGAGCCGCTTCTTGTCGTTTTCAATATGGTCGATCTGGCCCGAGAGCGCGGATTGACTTTTGATCTTAAGAAGCTGTCTGACAGATTGGAACTACCCGTGGCGGAGGTTGTTGGCGTGACTGGCGAAGGCCTCGACAACGTGGTCGCTGGTATGATAGACGTCCAAAAGACAGGCGTTGTCGACGGCTCTGAGGGAAGGTTTCTTTCATATTCAAAACCGATCGAAAATGAGATTACTAGCGTCGAAGCGGCAATTGACGTTGCGTCTGCCAAGATGGAGAGGAAAGCCGACGCGTGGGATAGACCTCTTGGCGTTCAGTGGCTGGTTACAGGAGAGTTTGATAAAGGAAGGAGACCCGAACCGGAACAATCCTATGATCAAGTCAGGAATCTTCCTTCAGTCGCTCGCAGACGTCGTTGGTTGGCGATTAAGCTTATTGAGGACGACGCTCCTGTCGTTGAATCCTGGGACGTTCCAGAAATTGTCAACCTCGTTACGAGTAGCGTCGAGAGGCTTTCCAGCTCCGACGGAACGCCTCTAGCCGCCATATTCGCCGCCGAGCGGTATGGCAATGTTCGTAAGATCTGTAAAGAAGTTGTTCGAAACGAAAAAAAATCAGTCGTGAAGCTTTCTGATCAGGCGGATCGCCTGTTGACTCATCCGTTCTGGGGGCTTCTCATTTTCTTTGTGTCGATGTATTTCGTTTTTGGGTTGACCTTTATTCTGGGCGATTATCCTGTGCGATGGCTGGAATCCGATCAGGAAGCTCTAGGCGACTGGTGTAATCAACTTTGGGCCAATAATCCGGACAGTCTATTACGTTCTCTCATTGTCGACGGAGTTATCGCTGGCGTTGGTGGCGTTTTAGTTTTTCTTCCCAACATTCTCATCCTTTTTGCCGCCATCGCGATCCTTGAAGAGTGTGGTTATATGGCGCGTGGCGCTTTCCTGACAGATCGTTTTCTGACGCGTTTCGGCCTTACGGGAAAAAGTTTTATTCCGATGCTAGTCGGGTTTGGTTGTTCTGTTCCTGCCGTCATGTCGACGCGCATCATAGAGGATAGGAACTCCCGGTTGGCGACGATATTCGTCATACCATTGATGAGCTGTGGCGCGAGATTTCCGATTTACATGCTTTTGATTCCGGCGTTCTTCCCTCTCCAGTGGCAGGCGCCAGTTCTCTGGATCGTTTATATTACGGGCATTATCATTGCGGCGATTCTGTCCACCGTGGTTACGAAGTTTACTTTCAAAGGCGAGACAGCTCCTCTGTTGATTGAGCTTCCAGCGTATCATAAACCCACGTTGAAGACAGCCGGGGCGAAGGCTTTTGAACGTGGTTGGCAGTATGTTCGTAAAGCGGGTACGACGATTCTTGGCGTTTCCATTCTTTTCTGGGCGTTTTCGACTTTTCCGACCCTTCCCGAGGACCGTGTTGCTGTTTATGACAAGCAGCGCGCCGCGATCGAGAGCGAGGCCGAAAGACTTGGCGTTGATCTTGACATGTTGAACGAAGAATTCACGGATGAAAAGAACAACGTCGTCGAGAGTAGCGGAGGGGCCAAAGAGAGCGAAGTCTCGAGCGTAGTTGAACATAATTCCAACGTTGACGCCGCTAAACGAGAGCAAGCGCTAGCCCTGCTCGAACGTCGTAGCGAAAATGACGCGGCTCTTTCAGAGGCTCGGCTTGAATACAGTATTGCCGGTCGCCTTGGCAAAGCCCTTGAACCGATCGTTAAGTATGCCGGTTTCGACTGGCGTATTGGGACGGGGCTTGTTGGCGCGATGACAGCCAAAGAAGTTTTTGTAGCGCAGATGGGTATTGTTTATAAGATTGGCGAAGCGGACGAATCGTCGGCGTCTCTCAGGGAAGCGTTGAGAAACAGTTACCCGCCTCTTGTCGGGGTTTGCGTGATTCTCTTCTGTCTTATTTCATCGCCGTGTCTTGCGACTGTCGTTGTTGTTGCAAAAGAATCTTCTTGGAAATGGGCTTGCGCTCAGTGGCTGACGCTTACCCTTATTGGTTTTTTCCTTGCGACGATGGTATACCAGCTTGGATTATTGCTTCATCTGGGAGTTTGAGGGAGGAAGTGGTTTGACGTTTAAAGTTCTTGAATTCTAACGGAACTATAGAATGACTGAAAAAATTGTCGTTGTCGTTATTGTTCTCGGAGCTGTCGTTCTGGTGGCTCGTAAGATTGTCAGGTGTTTTCGTAGCGGCGAGCGTTCATGTTGCGCTTGTAAAGGTTGTGGCTACTGTTGCCGTGATTGCGACGTTTGTGAAGGAAATTCCAGAACGATGGACGCCCCTGAAGATTATTTACAGAAATGAAGGGCATTTCGTACGGCGTTACAAAGAAGAGGCGTAGAACTCAATAGAAGTTCTGCGCCTCTTTTTTTACACGTGAAAGATAAACGCCGGAATTATGGCTGATAATTAGCGACTGCTACGATCAACCAAACGACGCCGATGCAGATGACAAAGCTGGCGACGAACCCAACGACGTCGACAGCAGTGGGCTTGTTAAACTCCAGCCCCCAACGTTTGATGAGACGTTTGTCGTCAAAACGACGTGGGTTCTCATAAGAAAGACGCATTTCCTCGGCGTCTTTTTCTGGATCTGGATCGACCGGGGTTTTCATCTTGACGAAGTAACGATCAAGTTTGTCTTTGTCGCCTTGCGGCGTGACGAGGCTAAGGACAATCAGAAAAATGAATGGGAGGAACAAACGCGTGGGAAGGCGAAGCGCTTCAAGCGTTCCGTTACTTTGTGCGCGAAGATCCAGATTTAACCGCTCATAGAGGAGGAAATCGAGTTCGAAGCTTCCCTTGCCGCGAAGGACGACTCCTTCAGCCTGAAGTTCGTCGCTTGACTTGTAACGGTTTGTAATGCGGACGCGAGTTTCAGAGAGTTGTTCCGTCAATTGCTGAGATGGATCGAAGAGTTCAAGCGGCTCTTCTTCGGGTTTGACGAACTTCTTTTCTCCATTGATAACCTTGGCGATAACACGACCGTCTGAGTTGACAACAAGTTCGTTTCCATTCGAGTCATAAGGATCGACTCCACCGCCCCAATAGATTGCTTTACCGCCAGTCCTGAATTCATCGACGATTGTTTCTCCGAGCGACAGCGCCGCTGGTTTTGGACCTAACTTGTCGTATATGGCCAGACTCAATTCTTCTTCGGAAAGATCCGTAGAAGTGGCGCGGATTTGTTCGGCGTTCTTTTCCCAATTTTCACGGACCGCTTCGCGTCTCTGAACGTCTGTTGGCGAAACGGCGCGCGTTTCGCGCGTGACGACAAATTCGTTTGTCGTAAGGTATTTCGGATTCGAAGAAAGAGACGTGTCGAATCGCGAAATATTTGTGGGGATCAGGAAAAACAGCGCAAGCGTAAGAATACACGTCGCCCAGGCTGAATATTTGTTTGCACGACGCCAATACAGACCGATCCAGAAGGGGGCGGCGAAGACGATAGGAATCTCCCACGCGAACTTAAGCTGTTCGAAGACGTTCATGGAAAGAAGCGAGTTGATCGTCGCGCCGATGATTACTATTGCGCCACAGATGCGGCCTGCAAGAACACATGTCTTTTCACTGGCGTTTGGATTGATATAGGCCGCATAGCCGTTGCGAACAACCAGACCCGAGACGACAAGCATGTAGCAACTCGCGGAGCTCATGAGCGCGGCGAGAAGACACGCAAGCATAAGACCGACGAGACCAAGATTAAGCGGTCCAAGGAGTTCGCGAGTTGCAACGCCCCAAACCTTATCCGGATCGGCTGCGAGTTCCGTGTTGCTGGCAAGGTACGCGAGTGCGATAAGCGCCGTAAGAGCCCAGCCAATTGTGCAGAAACGCTTGAGAACATTGCCTGCGACCAATCCAAAGCGCGCGTTAAACTCGGTTTTAGCAGAACCGCCTCCCGTGGCGATGAAGTGTGGTTGGCACACGATGCCGATCAGGTTTAAAAGGGTGATTGCAATGATATAGTGGAGCGGAAATTCCCCCCCTTTGGGACTTGTGAGAATATCGAAATATTCAGCGGGCGCCCTTTCATGAAGAACCTTAAAACCGTCTATCATTCTAAGATCGCTCGTTTTCACCGAGGAAGACTCAGGCTTGACGCTTTCTGGCGGAAGAAGCGAGTTCTCCATTTCGACGGTCATAACCGACGCGGCCGGATTGATCGTTTCTGCTTCGTCTTTAACGAGTGCGTTGAGACCGACCGGAATAAGGATGACGGAAAGAACGACGATAAAAGCGCCCTGAATCAGATCCGTCCAATACGCGGCGCGCAGACCGCCGAGAACTCCGTAGAACAGGACGCATACGGACGTCAGAACGATGATGACTTTGTCGAAGGCGACGACGTGTCCAAAAAGGGTGATAGAATCCGCTCCGATGAGCGGCGCGCCCATTTTACCAATGGCCGTCATACCGACGCCAAGGTAGTACATATAGAACACCGCGCCAAAAATCATGTAGGCGAACGCCAGACTCTTACTTTGATAGCGTTCATGGAACCAGTCGCCGAGCGTGAGACATCTCATTCGACGATACCAGACCCCACAGATCCAGTAAAACGGCGTCACGAAGAGCCAGAGAAGACCGCTCCAGACTCCGCTCAGACCGTTCGTAAAGGTTGTTTTCGCTGTAACGATCGGATCGGAAGCGTTCGTGCCGGCTCCAAAAGCGGCAAACATTTGAAACAGCTTGCCAAAACTCCGGCTTCCAAGGAAGTAGTCCTCCTGCTTTTTGACGAACAGCATTGACCAGACGCCAATGACAATCATCAGGAGGAAGTAACATAGAAGGACTATGCAGTCGAGTGTTGTTAAACCCATTGTTGATTATTTCCACTCTTGGTAGTTTGTGTAGGGAACTAAAACAGGTTTTAATATCTGGTTTCGTTCATGAGACGATATGGCAGTCGTCTTTTACGTTTCCTGAACGTCCGAACCCAGCATTGACGGCGATTTATGCGTCGACGTAGTTGCGGAGGGCTTACGCGTCGCTTCCGGAGGGAGGTTTTGCCGCTTATTTTCAGGCAAGCCGTCACAGACGACGGGTTTAGGTCCGGAATTTGTTTTTTGAAGCGGTTTCATGATCGGGACTCCAAACGGCCCCTTTCTCTGGGAAAACTTGTCTGGAGTCACGTCCTCTTCGAGAATCTTCATGGAACTAACGAACGTCGAGTCTGCGTAGTCCGCGTAATGAAGGAGCATTGCCTCAAGGGTCTGAGGAGGCGAGGGAGAGCCCCATTCTGGGAAACGCGAATGGGTAAGAATCAGATGTTCAAGCTGATACGTTGTTTCGTCGTCAAGACGAGATTCGGCGGCTAACCTCTGAACTAAACCAACGCCGAGAATTTGATGATTTATCAAGTTTCCGGCCAATGTTTTTTGCACGCCTGTTACCGTGGCGTTCGAATCCAGAATCTTTCCGGCGTCGTGGAGCAACGCCCCTGCAACAAGCAACGGTTTGGAAACACGATTCGTTAACTGAGGAAATTCAATGCAAAAATGATCGTAGGTCATAATTGCGAGCCTTGTTACTGAAAGCGTGTGTTCAAGCAAACCGCCGACATATGTTCGGTGGTGCATTCTGGATGCGGCTGCGTCGGAAAGCGGGAGGCGATACTCCTTGAAAAAACGTCGAACTAAATTTAGCAGGGGACCTTTGCCAATTTGTTTATCCGCTATCGCAAGTAGAATAGCGATAATTTCTTCGGGAGGCTGTTCGGAACTTGGTTGACACTCTCGGGGATTAAAGCCGTCGTTTTCATCCTCAGGAACGACTTTGCGAATTCTGCGAACTTCTAATTTGGGGCCGTAACCCGAGTCGCGCATTGCTCCACGAATTTTGAAAAATTCGCCAACTTTCCAGTTTTTTTCACATTCCAGAAAAAATTGGCTGTCGAACCAGAAAAGACTCTGAACGGATCTTTTACGATCTCGGAACGTAAGCTTAAAATAGGGTTTGCCGTCTTTGGTTCGTAATTTTTCTTTTTCTACAAGTTGAACAAAACAATCCGATTCCGCAAGATCCCTCATTTCAGCAAGCGTCCTGAGGTTGTTCGTATGCGCTGGAACGGTCGTGGCGTCGGGTTTATTCGAAGGGGTCGGAGGAAGAATCCTGTGGTCGGAAGAGGAGCTTGAGCTTGAAGGACGTTGGGTTGGCAATTTTGACGTCGATGGAGATAGTACGTCAGGGGGGGACAAAGATTGGGAACGACCGCCTTTTTGAGGTTGAACTTCAGAAAAACCGTTCGGATTGGCCTTTGTATGCTTATCCTGTCCAACCTCGTTCATTACTGACGTTTCCTTTTGGATGTTTTCCGAGCCAGGTTCTGATTTGTTGGACGCGGATCGATTCTGAGAGTTTTTCATCGTGTGGTTCTCGAATCTATGGTTTAACGGCTTTGCGTTTGTCAAGGATACGACTGCTTTACCAAGCTGTTACTTGAGAATGAAAGCGTTAGAGTCGTCCTTCAAATCGAATGGAGCCGACATGTGATTGCAAGTGGCGCGACAAAACTGCTCGCCCTGGAGTCGCGCCTCTTCGACACGCCAGACTCCCGCCCCCAATTTTATCCTGAGCGACGATGGTTTTAAAGTATTTTTTATTTTTCTTTTCCGATGAGGCAATAAAACTGATTTCGTACGGTTTTTTTAATTGGCGTCTGATTAGAAATTCCGTAAAAAGGGACGTTGAATTATCAAAAAGGTTGAAAGAGCTTCCAGAGTCTGTATAATTCACACAGAATTGTTGCAGGCGATCAGTTTGCCAATGTAGCCGTTCGCTTGCCGAAATAGTTCGAGTCCTTTCCACGCTGAATGTTTAGCTCCTTGCTTTAGGAATCACTATTCCGGACAAAGTGGGATATTCAGGATATGCGCGTCTACTGGGACGAGTTTTAGGAGTAGCAATGAAAAAAGGTATGTTAATCGCGGCGATTGCCGTTGCTGTAGCGTGCGGAACCACGTGCTTTGCTCAGGATCTGAGTTCTAATCCTGCCTATAAGGTTGGTACGGATTGGCTGGCGGATCCTGTTGCGAATCCTGACGCTGAAGCGGCGACTGAAGACGACATGAAACCGTATGAGGAGTCTCTCCAGACTAACACTGGCGATACTCTCAAGTTCAAAATGATCCCGATTAAGGGCGGCGAATTCACCATGGGGAGTAAGTCTGGCGAAAAGGATGAAGCTCCTACTTTCAAGGCGACTGTTGAGCCTTTCTGGATGGAAGAACACGAAGTCACCTGGCAGGAATACTCGCTTTTCGCGCTCCTCTATCTTGCTAACGCTCATAAGTCTGGCGCCGTGAAGCCTGAAAACGAACGTTCCGAGATTGCCGACGCTCTGGCTGCTCCTACGGCTCCTTACAGTATCGGCGTCATTAGCTATGACAAGAGCAATAAGGAAGGATATCCTGCCAGCGGTATGACCCGGTATGCCGCTCAGATGTACTGCAAATGGTTGACTGCTACGACTGGTCGTTACTATCGTCTGCCGACCGAAATTGAATGGGAGTATGCTTGCCGTTGTGGTACGGACTCCGCCTATTCTTTCGGCGACGACGATTCTGAAATCGACGATTATGCCTGGTATCTCGGGAACAGCCCTGACGGCTACAGCAAGGTTATGACGAAAAAGCCCAACCAATGGGGGCTTTACGACATGCATGGCAACGTTTGCGAGTGGGTTATGGACCAGTATGACAAAAAGGCCTATAAAGATTTCGCCGACGGCAAGATTGACACGCCTTTTGTCACTCCTAAGAAGCCCCTTTCCGTTTATGGGATGTTCAACGAAATCTCCCGCGGCGGTTCCTGCGCTCATGAATCCAAAGATTGCCGTAGCGCAAAGCGCATTGTTTCTGACAAGTCCTGGAAGGAGCATGACCCGCAGTTTCCGCAGAGCATCTGGTGGATGACTGAAGCCCCTTACGTTGGTTTCCGTGTTATTCGTCCGTTGAATCCGCCGACCGCCGACGACGCCAAGCTCTTCGAACCGGATCCGGCCGTTTGGGCGAAGTACAAGGAACTCAACCCCCGCTGATTTTTGTGAAGTCGCGCAATTGATATTTCTTCGCAAAGCGGTTTAGATGAAAGATGAACGTCCACGCGTCGTCTGGCGCGCGGACGTTCGTTTGTTTTGTGGACGCCAGTTATTTCATACTCAGTAACAACGTCAGAAGCGCCCCTGCGAGGAAAATCGCGACGGCGTAGCCCCCAATTGCTACAGTCCAAAACCAAATTGGAACTTCTTTATACCAATCTCCAAAAGGATCTTGGGCATGCTGGGAGGGTTGTTGTGACTCAGATATTCTTTCCTGGGCCGCATAGGTTGGAGCTGACGTCTGAGTGCGTGGAAAGTCGCCTGTCCTCTGAGTAGGGAGGGAGCGTCCTCCGGGAGCTTCAACGGCATGACTTGAAGTTGAGCTACTGGAGGGGCGAGTCGACGGCTGACGCGACGAATGGGTTTCTGTTTGTCGCGTTCCAATTCCTTCCAGTGATTGCGCAGGCGTTTGGTAGCGGGAAATGTTGATAATTGGCGCCGACCCTGACGGAAAACTGGCCGTCGCGTGTTCGATAGTCGTTGAACTATCTTCCGGTTTAAGCGTTGTTTTCGTCGTGTCGGCAATTTCGTTGAGGGCAAGTTCCAGAGGGTCGAGCGTTGAATCCAGATCTGATTTCTGGGAAAGGACCAGATTATCGCTAAGGGACGATTTAGGATGTTTAGCCGTTGAGGAATTCTTGCCGAGTTTCGATTTGGAGATGGAACCTCCACTCTCCGCGGGATCATAGAGATCAACCGAGTTTTCGCTTTTCTTCTGAACGACGTTTGCCAACTCCGCGTCGTTGAGCATGAAACCCGAGGTTTCGCGTTCAAACCCCATTTCTGTCGCCTGGCTGTTGGCCAGAAACTGCTGCTCAACATTGGAGTGAGATACCAAATTGTCGATCGCGTTGATTCCAACTGTAGAATTTGTATCGTGGGCGAAATCACTGGGTTGAGCAAACCCATTGTGAATCAACCACATTTTCATGATGTCGGCAACCTCGTCTGCCGTCTGAATTCGGTTTTCGGGCTTTTTGGCCATCATCTTCGAACATATCTCCACGAGATCGACAGGAGCGTCTGGACGCTCGATGAAGATGCTTGCAGGTTCTTTGCGCTGATGTGCCAGAAGACGTTCTGAGATCGTGCCGAAGGGAAACGGAGGCTTGCCCGTAAGGCAGAAATACAACGTGGCGCCGAGTCCATAAATGTCCGCGCGCGCGTCGACATGATGGCTGTCGAGCGCCTGTTCGGGCGCAAGGTAGTCGGCCGTTCCGAGAATTTTATCTTCATCAACAATAGAATCTTTCATCATGAACGAGCGTTCGTCAAGGAGCGCCAGACCAAGGTCCAGAATTTTGACGAAATCGTGTTCGTCCACGACAATATTTTCGGGTTTAACGTCACGATGAACGATGCCTATCCTGTGGGCGTCTGCCAGCCCCAACGCCGCCTGACGAATGAAACTTGCCGCGTCTTCGTAGGCGAGCGGTCCCTCCTTTTCCACGAGCTGGCGAAGGTTTTGGCCTTCGAAATATTCCATTACGATGTAGTGGACGTCTTCGAAACGATCCACGTCATACGCACGGACGACATGCTCTGAATCAAGCGCTGCGATTGCCTGAGCTTCTCTTGCAAAACGATCGAGATACGTTGGATTGAGACGACGTTTGGGGAGTACCTTGATTGCGACGCGTCGTTTCATGACGGTATGTTCGGCCAGATATACGGAACTCATACCGCCAGAACCGAGGTGCCCAAGAATGCGATACTGACGCAGGTAGAACCCCTTGTATTTGCGCTTCATCAGCTGGCGAATATGCCAAGACGTTAAGAGCTTGCGTTTAACAAACTCAGAAGCGAGCAGATCCGAGTTATGGAACGCGCCTGGCGTTTCCCGCTTAATAGCGGCAATGACCGATTCGAACTCTCCTGTGTCCAGGAGCTCGCTCCGCTTCAGGTAATCGAGAAATTCTTCTGTGGTTAGTGAAGGCATGGGGTAAGGCGCGTTAAAACAAAAAAATGACCTTCGTCGAAACTTCCTCCGATACTCTGAATTTTATAAAACGTGTTCCCGAAAGACAATTTCTTTTTTGACGAATCGACGAATTTTTATCAATTTCGCGACAGGGACGCTGGAAAAACGGCTAAGAACTCAGCTTCTTTTTAAGCCAGTTAAGTCCTTCTTCATGCGTTGAAAACTTTCCATCAAGCTGTTCCTCAAAAACTTCTTTGAGCAGCTTTCCAACGTGAGGTCCTGGTTTTAGACCAAGAGCAAGAAGATCTCGTCCCTGGATGATAGGCTGAGGCTCAGATTCTGCAAGTTCGAGACGCCGAGCAACGTCGAGCCACAGATCCGACTGAAACCTGATTTTGTGCTCTTGATATTCCGATTTTAGCGTGGGAAGATTCTTTTCCTTCGCGTCCAGAGGCGTCGCAAGGTAACGATGAGTGGCGCCGCAGCCAAACGCGTCTGATTGGCATAGCAACGCCCAGAGTTTGATGTTGGCAGGAGACAGGCGGCGTGCTAGCCGGCGGATCGCTCTTGCGCTTGGCGCGTGGTCGACGTCGTGCGACGCCATGTGGTGCGACACAAGGGGTTCGACCGCGTTGACGATTCTTTTGGGCGCTTTCATACGTTCCAGAAATCTTCTCGCCAAGGGCGCGCCTGCTTCTGCATGCCCCAAAGAACGGAGACGGCCGTTTTCGTCCGGATAAGTCGTAGCAGGTTTGCCAAAATCGTGACAAAGCGCGGCAAACATCAAAATAACTCGTTCGTCTTCATTAAGTTCTGGTTTGAAATTGCGCGACGCTTCTGACGCTTCACGACAAACCGCCTTTGTATGGGTCCAAACGTCCCCTTCAGGATGCCACTCAGGGTTCTGTGCGCAACCTACCAGCGACGCCAGTTCCGGAAACGCGTTGATCCAGCCCGTTTCATACAGAACGTCAAGACCAAGTTCTGGATAGACGCCCCTTAATGCCCATTTTTTCCATTCTTCGTAAATGCGTTCGCCAGAAAGTGATGGAAATTCGTTGTAGACGTCGCGGCAATACTGAATTGTCAGCGGGTCCATTTTAAAACCAAATCGTGATGCAAACTGCATTCCTCTCAGAACTCGTAGCGGGTCGTCCTTGAACGCCGGACTTGTAGCTCGAAGAGTTTTACGCTTCAAGTCGCCTATGCCGTCGAAGGGGTCGTAATAGGAACCGTCTTTGCGCATTCCAATCGCATTGATGGTAAAATCCCTTCGTGCAAACGCCTCCGTTGGTGAAAGATCATGAACGGCTTCAACGTCAAATCCTTTATGTCCCAAACCAATTTTGGATTCACGTCTGGGGAGAGCTACGTCGACAGTATTTCCAACTTTGACGACGCCAAAAGCCTGCCCTACAAGATCGACGTGAAAATGAGGCGCCAAAATCTTCTGGATTTGCGTATAACTCAGGCCGTAGACCTCTATGTCAACGTCTTTTGAAGATAATCCAAGGAGTTTGTCTCGAACAAATCCTCCAACGATTAATACGTCTTTTGCTCCATTTTGTTCAAGAAGGTCGATGATTTTCAACGTTAAAGAAGGTATTCCTGACATTTCGATACTCAAAGATTATGACGATTCTTGTACCTCGACCCTTTCTCGGCTGATTATAGGCTATTTCGAGTCCCTTTCAAGTTATCATCTTTCGCTTGAACCCTCAAGAGACGCCATAATACTCATCGTTTGCGAATGTTGACGCCGCCAGTTTTCCTGTGGAAGAAGTCAGAAGTATGACGAAAGAGCAGAATGACGAGAATCCGTTTGTGTAGAGGTTTTCGTTTTTTATAGCGAAATAGCTTGTAAATGGAGCAAGCTTTTTGTATCCTTTTTCAACAGGAAATACACACAGGGATTATTCATTTTGACTCTGTGGACTTCCAGATTGGTAGGCGGTTTTCGCTGTTCATGTTTTGTGTTTTCGTCGATTGGAAGGATTAGTTCTTATGAAAACGTTGAATGTTGGTATGTTAGGGACGGGGTTCATGGGGCGAGCCCATTCGAACGCGTTTAATCAGGTCGGGCATTTCTTTGATCTTCCTTATAAGCTGGTCCTGAAAACCTGCTTTGGTCGCAACATGGAAACGCTTCAAAAATTCCAGAAAACGTGGGGATATGAAGCGATCGAAACGGATTGGCGCAAAGTGGTTGACGATCCAGAGATCGATATCATCGACGTCGTTACTCCCAACTTTCTACATAAGGATATGGTTCTTGCTG
Organism: uncultured Planctomycetota bacterium; assembly: GCA_902772705.1. GTDB lineage: Bacteria > Planctomycetota > Planctomycetia > Pirellulales > Thermoguttaceae > RUG369. Next base: position 8,055 of record CACYBR010000139.1, on the reverse strand, counting down.
CAGCGAAGGCGGGCAAGATGATTATTTGCGAAAAGCCTTTGGCTATGAGTTATGCCGAAGCCGAAGAGATGGTTGACGCCGTCGAAAAGGCTGGAGTTAAGACGGCGGTCTCCTTCTGCTATCGTCGTAACCCTTCTGTCGCGCTTTTCAAGCAGATAGTTGACGAAAACAGGATTGGTCGGCCGTTCCATTACCGCGCCACCTATAATCAGGACTATACGATCAGCAAAAAGGTTCCCGTTGGCGGAGCTTCTCTGTGGCGTCTTGACGCTAAAGTCGCGGGTAGCGGCGTGACCGGCGATCTTCTGGCTCATTCCATTGACTGCGCTGAATGGCTTAACGGTCCCATTGAGAAAGTATGCGCATATACTGAAATCTTCATTAAGGAGCGTCAGAACGCAGAAACCGGGGCGACCACCCCCATAACGATTGACGACGCCTGCATGTTCATGGCCGTCTTTAAGAACGGTTCCATCGGGACCTTTGAGAGTTCGCGTTATGCGCGTGGACGGAAGAATTATAATACGCTTGAAATGAATGGTGAAAACGGCGCCTGTTATTTCAATCTTGAAGAGCCTGAATACTTGCAGTTTTTCCGTTACGCCGATCCTGAGACAGGCAAGAAAGTTGAAGATCATCTTACCGGCTGGCAACGGATTCTGGTTACAAACTCGGAGCATCCGTACATGGATCACTACTGGGTTCCGGGCACTGTTATTGGCTACGAACACTACTTCATCAATCAGCTCGCCGATTTCCTGCTCGAGGCGGCTGGTCAGAAGCCGGTTTATGCGGTTCCAACGATTAAAGACGCCGCGCGCGTCCAGAAGGTTTGCGACGCCGTAATTCAGAGCGCCAGAGAGGAGCGTTGGATCCAGATTTAGACTTAGGTCAGGGTTGTTTTTTCACGCGCGAAAATGATTTCGACGTGATCTGAGTTTTTAGTTAAAGAGACGTCAGAAATTCGCTAGTCTGACGTCTCTTTCGACGTGATCCATTTATTTTTCTTTGCTGACGATGTATAATACTGAGACACGGTTGGTTCCTCTGACGTTGCGATATTTTGTCGGTTGACATTCAAGGCAAAGGACTGGGTTATGGGTATATGTTTTTTTTGTCCTAACGGGCATCCCCTTAATGTTAAAGCAGAACTTGCGGGAAGAGTCGGTCTGTGCCCTAAATGCCACGTCAAAATGCGAATTCCCCTTCAGAGTATGCGGGAGATTGATGAGAAAGACTATCACGGACAACCGACGGCGGAAGCTGTAACGCATAAAAGAGAAGAACGTTCTGGTTCGGAGAAGAAAACAAAAACTCCAGATAGAACTGAGGTAGACGATTCTTCGTCCGTTGCTTCCGAAAAAGGAAATGAGCTTACGTTGAACGAACTTATTCGGCAGGCTACCGAAGGACCGTCTCGTAGCTCTCGCGAGCGGGGGGAACTTTTATCTCTCCCAAGTTCAAGCGAACTTTTGAGTAATCCTGACTTCCTTTGGTGGGTTGTTACGCCCGACGGACAGAGATACGGTCCAGCGCAGGGACCCGTATTGCAAACCTGGATCAATGAACGCAGGGTCGGTCCGAAGATGAAGATTTTGCGAAATGGATGGAAGGAATCCCATGAAGTAGGAGAAGTGTTTCCCGAAATTGCTAATATTTTTGAAAAGAACGGGTCGCTGGTTTCCGAGCTGGGAGTTAGAAAGAACGGTGGAGAGTCTTCCGTTGTGAATCGTCCGGACGCTTTGACTGACGCTGGGATTGACTCGTTAGTCATGTTGAGAAGACGCCAAAAGAGGGCGATTGGCGCGCTTTATCTAATCGGATTTCTGACTTTCGTCTTGATCGGGGTCGTGGGCGTCTTAATTTGGCTTCTATTGAGATAGAGTCTTTAAGAACCCCGACGAGGCTTCGACGTCTTGTCTTTTTTTTCTTTGGAGCTATAATCAGCGCGTTCCTGTTGAGGACGTTTCCTTGCGGGTATGGTGGAACTGGCAGACACGTCAGATTTAGGTTCTGATGAGCTACGCTCGTGGAGGTTCGAGTCCTCTTACCCGCATAGACAGCCGAGACGGTGTTAACCGCCTCGGCTGTTTGCTTTCATACGAGCTGATTTAAAGAGAAAGAACCCCTGAAGAGAGCCTTCAGGGGTTCTTCGTATAATTGTCGACTCTTCAAAGCGAATCAGAGTTTCGGCATTTTTCGGTATTTAGCTCGACGATTCTTGTCGAAGTTAGGATCCTCCGCCTTGAGCGTTTCTTCATAGGAGGCGAAGTCGCCTTCGAACCAACGTGTTTTGCCATTTCCTTCAAAAACGAGAAGGTGCGTGCAGATTCTGTCAAGAAAGAAACGGTCGTGGCTGACGACCAGAACACAACCCGCAAACTCATTGATCGCTTGTTCGAGAACTCGCATTGTTTGAACGTCGAGATCGTTCGTTGGTTCATCGAGAAGGAGAAGATTGCCTCCACGTCGAAGGAGCTTCGCGAGGTGGACGCGATTACGTTCGCCGCCTGAACATACGCCAACAAGGCGTTGCTGTTGAGAACCGCGGAAATTGAAACGAGAGACATAGGCACGGCTGTTCATCTCGATGTTTCCAAGCTGAACGTGATCGCGTCCGTCGGTAATTTCCTGAAAGACTGTATTGTCGTCATTAAGAGCGTCACGGTGTTGGTCGACATAAGCCAATTGAACTGTTTCACCGAGTTCAATCGTTCCCTTGTCTGGTTTTTCTTCGCCAACAATCATTCGGAAGAGCGTTGATTTACCAACGCCGTTAGGACCGATAATGCCGACAACGGCGCCGCGGGGAACATTAAAGGAGACGTCGTCAAGCAGCGTTATTTCTTGTCCACCTTGCTGGAAGCTCTTGGAAATGCCGTTGACGATGAGAACCTTTTCACCGAGTCGCGGACCGGGAGCGATTTGAATGATCGCGTCGCTTTTGTCGTCCAACTTCTGCTCTGAAACGAGCTGTTCATAAGCCTTGATGCGCGCCTGATTCTTTTGCAAACGTCCTTTATGCGCCGTTTGAATCCAGTCAAGTTCGCGCTTGAGCGTTTTCTGACGCTGAGATTCCTGTTTTTCCGTAATTCGAAGAATCTCCGCCTTCTGCGCAAGCCAGGAGGAATAATTACCCTCAAAAGGAATGCCGCGCGTATTGTCGATTTCAAGTATCCACTTGGTGATATTATCGAGGAAGTATCGGTCGTGCGTTACGATGATGACGGTGCCGTGATAATCGCGCAAAGCGCCTTCGAGCCATTGGACGGTCTCCGCATCGAGGTGGTTGGTTGGCTCGTCGAGCAGAAGGAGATCGGGTTGCTCAAGAAGCGCCTGACACAGCGCCACACGACGACGTTCGCCTCCAGAGAGCATACGAACGACCGCGTCGTCTGGAGGAAGGACGAGCGCGTCGGCGGCAACGTCGATTTTATGATCAAGCTCCCAGCCTTCAACATGGTCGATCTCTTCCTGAAGACGGCCCATTTCTTCCATGAGCTTATCGAAATTATCTGCCTGATCGGGTTCTCCCATTAGCAAGGAGACCTCGTTGAAACGATCGATCTTCTGCTGAATGGGAGCGACTGCCTTCATCAAATTCTCGCGAACTGTCGCGTCGAGATCGAGCTCAGGTTCCTGGGCGACGTACTTGACTGACATTCCCTTAACGAATTTGACTTCGCCGTCGTAATCTTTGTCAATACCCGCCATGATTTTCAAAAGGGTCGACTTACCCGCGCCGTTTTCACCAACAACGCCGATTTTTGCGCCGTAGTAGAATGAAAGGCTGATATTTTGGAGGATCGTTTTTTCACCGAATCGCTTTGTTACGCGATTCATTTCAAAAATGAAGTGAGGTGCCATAGGTCTTCCGTTGGAGTGGGGAGGAATAATTAGGGTTAGTTCAACGATGTGAATGAAGGAACGAAAGTATTTTGTCTTCGGGATAGCAGGGCGCCGGCACTTCTTCCGAATCTTGCCGTCTGCGAGTCTTTTCTGTTTTTTTGGCAAGGAAACGGAAACAGAGTACCGAAACGTCGTCAGATGGACGAGATTCGTCGGTGTTTTCCAGAACGGCGTTAAGGAACGCTTTGACGTTGTCCTGAGATGATGAACCGTCAGGTAATTCGTCCAGCTTTTCAAGCGCATGAGACGTAGCGAAGAAGTCTTTAAGCGTCGTGTTGCCTGAACCTAGAATACCGTCGGTGTAAAGAATCAGATCGTCGCCTGGTGCGATAGTTGTTACGACGTTCGTGTAGGTCTGATCAGGATCCAGTCCAAGAACAAGTTGACGTTTGAGTTCAACAGGCTCAAATTTTTCGCCTTTTTTGCGGAATATAGGCGGAATATGTCCTGCGTCAACATATTTCAGTTCGCCCGTTTCGAGATTCAACATAAAGAAGATACCAGAAACAAAGGGCGACTCGTTACTATCTGCCAGATAGCGGTTAACATAAGTTACAATGACCGAAAGATCGTGTCCGAGTAAAGCAAAATTTTTTACAAGCGCCATCGTTCTCATCATGACGAGGGATGCTGCAACTCCTCGACCTGCGACGTCTGCCACATAGAACAGGACGACGTTGTCGGCGATAAAAAAAAAGTCGTACATGTCGCCGCCAACGCCTGCAAGAAGTTCTGTTTTCGCGTAGACGTCAAATATTTTGTGACGCGTATAGATGGTTTCCAGTTTGGGTAACGACGCTAACTGAATCTTACCGGCAAGGGTCAATTCTTCGTCCGTTCTTCGTTTGACTTCGTCCGCCGCTTCCTTGAGTGAATCGACTGTAGAATTGACCCCGGCGGAGAGCTCAACGAATTCTTTAGACGCGTTAACTTGGACCTTTTCGTTTAAGTTACCCGCCGTGATTTTATATAGCGAATTATTGATCGCATAGATGCTGTCTACAAACTGCTTTTGAACGAACAAGTGAACAAGCGTAAAAATTGCCAGTAATACGATGAAGTTACAAAAGCATATGAGCGTCAACTCATGCATTCTGGAGACGAAGAAATCTCTGTAAGGAATCCAACCGACGAACGTTCCAAAAGGCGTTTTTTGCTTACAGAGGAGGTTTACACGGCCATTGAAAAATCTGATAGACGTCTGATTATCGGGAAGCGACGCAGGATCGGGGAAGTTTTTGAACTGCTTCGCGTCAAGCTTTGGATGCGGAACGTCCTGATTGGAATCTGGAAAAAGACACAGTCGTCCGGAACGTCCAATCGTTTCGTCAAGAGGGTGCGATGCGACGGCGACCTGTCGGGCCGTCAGGTTCAAAAGATCGCGAAGCTTAATGACAACAACGCCTTTTTTATCTATTCGCGCGGCGGTTACCACGAGTTCCGACGCGTCGCGATTCTCAAGGTCCAGACGGACGTCAACCTTGGGCGCGACACGTGGAATGGGAGTGTCCAACGCCTCTTTAAATTCTTTAAGACTTTCGTCCTGTCGGACGTTAATGCCAGTGTAATCCTTAGGCCAGGAGCCGTCTACGATTCCTTCAGAAGACACGAAGACAATTTCAGAGAAGCGCTGATCCTTTGCGAATTCCGCAAGTCTGGTCGAGTTCGGCGCGAGAATGGACGGATCGTTCTTAACTAAATGTATCGCTGTCAACGCATTGACAGAAGCGACGCCCACGTTCGCGTTTTTGAACAATCGTGCTGTGCTTTCGATACTCTGAAGATATTCGTTGTTTTCGGCAATTTTTGAATTGATTTCTCTCTTGATTTCTCTTCGGCAACTAGAGTCTTCAAGAGCGAACGAAATGAGGAGAGAAGCCAGAAAAGCGACAATTGCGCATACCGTCAATCCTCGAAAGAAGGTTTCGCGCATTGGCTTGCTGGCTTTTTCTCCTGAAGCGGTTTTCGGGTACTCTTGTGAGGACATTGTTCGCTCGAGTTATTTTACGGATCTGCGCTAACGTTGGCTGGCGAATGAAAGTAGCTCGCCAGAAAACACCATAACGGAATTGTGTTAATCCTGACGTTTCGAATAATGGAAGAACAGAATGGTTTCATCGTCAGAGGGCTCTTCACCGTGGGTAAAACGTGCTACCGCGTCGAAAAGCTCTGTGACATATTCTTTGGCTCTTGTATTTGACGGCGCCTTGTTTAAAACGTCAAGCGCCCGGTCCACTTCAAAACAGCCTTCCATAGAAGGGGTTGTCGCTTCGGTGATTCCGTCTGTGAACAGGACAAAATCATCGCCAGGCGCCAATTTAATTGTTTGGCTGACGTATTCTGCATCGGGCATGATTCCAAGAATCAGATTGATTTCTGGTTCGAATTCTACAAAAGAGCCGTTATTTCGACGAATAAACGGACTGTTGTGACCAGCGTTCACGTACGTCATATCGCCTGTTTTAAGATTCACGACGCAAAAAAAGCCCGTGACGAAGGACGAATCGTTATTCTCCGAAAGGAAGGTGTTCGTTATGGCGACGACTCTGTCAAGACTGTAACCTGACAGCGCCAGATTTTTAACGAGCGCCATCGTTTTCATCATGATCAGAGCTCCTGGAATCCCATGGCCTGACACGTCGGCAACATAGAACAAAATGCTGGCGTTATCGAGATAGAAGAAGTCGTACATGTCGCCCCCGACGCCTCGCATTGGTTTGTTTTTAGCATAGACGTCATATTCGGCTCGGTTCGAGTAAAGTCTTTCAACGTCTGGCAACGACGCCTCTTGAATCCTTTTGGCGAGCAGAAGTTCTCTTTCAACGCGTTGTTTGACTTCGTCAACAACGTGTTTCAGAGAATCTACCGTCGCGTTAACGCCATTGGAGAGGTCTACGAATTCCTTGGATACGTTAACTTCGACTCGTTCGTTGAGATCGCCTTTGGTGATTTTTTCAAGGGAACGGTTTACTGCGTAAACACTGTCGACGATTAAATTCTTCACGAGTTTTGAAATAAGGGTAAATACCGTGAAGAACACGATAAAATTGGCCAGAATAAGAAGATAAACCAAAAGCCTTCTCGACCGATAGATTTCTCGCTGAGAGATTCCACCGACAAAACGATAAGGAATATCGCCTTCGTTAAGACAAAGATCCTGAGCCAGTACGAGGTATGGAGAAGATTTCTCAGAAATAACGTCTGTAAGCCGACGTACCATAAGTTCTTTTGCGGGAAGCTTTTTTAGTTCTTCAACGCTTGTTGCTGAAAATTTAGGGCCGGAAATTTGCCCTTTGGGGGATGACAACAACGCCGAAACTTTAGAAGCTGCTTCAGATTCCGTATAGGAAGTCGCGACTTTAGTTCCATATTCTGAATCTTCTGCCAGCGCTGTGGGCGTCTGGGAAGAAATGTTTCGATAGACCCATAAAAAACCGTCATAGCCAACGACGGAACTTATGTAGTTCGATAAGTTGGCAAGCCTGTATGCTTCTTCGACAGCGTCGGCTTTAAAGCCAATTTGGACTATGCCCACGGCGTCTCGTCTGGCGACCGCTGAGAACTGATAAAGCGCAGAGCTGTTTCCTACTTCTCGGGACCTGATATCTTGGGACAATACCGCAGAAGGGTCGGTTAAGATTGTCAGATATTTCTTCGCTTCAACTTCGGAAACATTCGTTCGTTTTGGTTCCGACGCGCCAGAAGGCCACGATGCGACAACTGCGCCTTTCTCATCAAAAACGTCAATGGTATCGACGTCAAGTAAACGAGCGATTTTTCCAAGATTGACAATCGTCTTCTCTGGATCGTCAGTGACGATGACCGACGGATCTGACTGGAGGATAAAAGAAAGTGCCCGGGCTCGTTGAACGCCGATCTCTGACGATATGGCTTTTATCGTTTTTAGAGCGTCGTCTGATAGCTTGGAGTGTTCGTAAGCGTCGTGAATTTTACTTTGAATAATCAGACGAACTTCCTTTTTCGCCGAGAGTGTGGCAAACGTTAATGAAAGCACAAGGGAGGCGACAAAGGCCGCTAGAGCATAAAGGAACAGCCAGCACAGAAACTTGAATTGAATTGGAGTCTTAGGATCTTCGGAAGACATAAATTCAAAGACTTGTTTGACTGTCATTTAACGCTCCTTAG
>CACYBR010000138.1 GCA_902772705.1 uncultured Planctomycetota bacterium | reverse complement strand
GGCGTTGCAACCCGTCCAATATCCGCAATAGATCGGAATCGCGGCGTTCTCAAAGGGCGCGTTCGAAAATTCGGAATGCCAGAAGGTTTCCGGATTTCCGTCGAGCGCGCGATACGCCTCGTAGCCTTCGTTCTGCGAATCTGCCGCGACGCGAACCGTGACGATCTCCGGATCCTTCGCGTCCGGATCGGCGTCCTGGGCGACGGCGCCGGCGGCAAACAGCGTCAGAAATCCAAGCAGAAACGGAAAGAATGCCGTTCCGACCCATACGAACCGACCGACAGGAAAACGCGGCGCAATATTCACGCAAAGGTTCTTCATCATAACGACTCCTGGAACACGACTCAGCTTCAAAGGAAAACGCAGGCGCTCGCTGGTTCTCAAAAGTGTATCAGAAACAGAGAAGCGGTTCAAGTCGACGAAACCGCTCCAATGGTCCAAAGCGCAATAACAACGTCGCTTGGTTGAATCGCAACGCCTGACGCAAACGACCGCTTGAATTCAGAAATCCGGAAGATTACAATTCCGACAGGAATGTTTTGACAACCGCCTGATCCATACGCGTTAAAACAATCCGTCGTTCAACAAAACACGTTTTTATCCCCTTCAGGGAGTTCGCTCATGAATCGATTCGCCGTGCTTTTTCTACTCGCGGTTATGATTGCCGCGCCAAATCGTCTCTTTGCCCAGGATGCAAACGAGTGGGTTAAATACGAAAACAATCCCGTTTTGGGCGGCGAGCTGGGCGTCTGCTTCGACGTCACGCTCATTCAGGAGGACGGCCTCTATAAGATGTGGTTCTCATGGCGTGCGAAACATTCGATGGGATATACCGAAAGCGTCGACGGCGTTCACTGGAAGGAGCCGGTCGTCGTACTTGCACCGTGCGACAGCGGATGGGAAAAGCTCGTTAATCGAAGCTCCGTCGTCCATAAGGGCGAACTCTATTACATGTGGTACACTGGTCAGACGGACACGACCTCGCAAATCGGGTTCGCGACAAGCAAGGACGGAATCCATTGGACGCGGCAGTCGGACAAGCCCGTCTTAACGGCGGAAGCCCCATGGGAAAAAGTCGCCGTCATGTGTCCCGACGTGCGCTGGAACGAAGAAACGCAGCTCTTCGAAATGCGATACTCCGGCGGCGAACAGTATGAGCCAAACGCTATCGGATACGCGACGAGTACCGACGGACTCCGCTGGACGAAGTACGAGAACAACCCGATTTTCGCCGCCGATCCCAACAGCAAGTGGGAACAGCATAAGGTTACCGCCGGTCAAATTGTCCAACGCGGCGAATGGTTCTACATGTTCTACATCGGCTTTGAAAACGAACATCTGGCGAGAATTGGCGTCGCGCGTTCAAAGGACGGACTCACGAACTGGCGCCGTAAAAAGGACAATCCGATCGTCTCGCCGGACAAAGACAAATGGGACGCCGACGCTTGCTATAAACCCTTCGCGATTTATGACGAGAAAGAAGACCTCTGGCGCCTCTGGTACAACGGTCGCAGAGGAAACGTCGAACAAATTGGCCTTGTGATCCATAAAGGAGAGGATTTGGGCTTTACGGAATAAACGCGCGAACGATTAACGCGGTCGAAACGCCGTCCGAGCGACGAACCATGCGCGACCGATCGTTTGACGCTTCTTACAACCTCTCGAACGGTGTTTTCGCTCTCTTCGAGCGCGTTGAGAATGTTATGAGAATGTAAACTTATGGTCGGCGCCGCGGGTTCGCGCCGACCATGGGACCGCCGACGCGTGTCGAACGCGCCGCTCGCTTGAATATCGGCAATGATTTAGAACGTCGTCTTGCTGGCTTAATCCGCGTCAGACGACGACATGAATCGAATTCGGCGTCGAATCTTACTCCACGTCGGAAGCCGCCTCGTCCGGCTCAGACTTCGATTCCGCGTCCCGGCGAACCACGATTTTTTCTTTGGCAGGAATTCTCCTGGCGACATTTGCAGGCAAATCTTCCGGGATTTCGACACGGTTCATAGGACAACCTGAAAACGCATACTCCCCGATCGACCGTAAACCCGACGAAAATTTAACGTCAGACAGGGATTCGCAGCACATGAACGCTTCCTCTCCAATTGCCTGTAAACTCTCGGGAAACTCCGCGCTCGCGAGAGAAATGCAGCTTTTAAACGCGAAGCCCTCGATCGACGTTAAACTGTTGGAAAACTTAATATTCCTGAGAGAGTCGCACTCGTAAAACGCATACTCCCCGATCGTCTTCAAGCTGTCGGGAAGTTCCAGGCAAACGATCTTCTTGCATTTTGAAAAAGCGCCTTCGCCAATCGTCTGAAGAGAGTCGTTGAAATTGACCTCCGTGAGCGAATTGCAACTCTGAAACGCATATATTCCAATGCTTTGCAGCTTCTCAGGCGTCTCTATGCTTGTGAACGAATTGCAACACATAAAAGCTCTATCCCCGAGGACGACCAAATTTCTGGGCAACTTGATTTCTGGGAGAGATACGCACCATGAAAACGCGTCGGAACCGATCGTCTCCAGCTCCTCGGGAAGCTCGACGCTCTCCAGCTCCTTACAACCGCTGAACGACCACCGCCCGAGCTCTCGCAGGCTCGCTGGAAATTTGACCCTTTTAAGAGAAGCGCATTCTTGAAAGGCAAAATCTTTGATCGCCTGCACGCCGTCTGGAAACTCCACGCTCTTCAACGAGTCGCATCCCTTGAAAGCGCCCTCGCCAATCGTCTGCAAACTGTCCGGAAACTCCACGCTCTCCAGCGCTCCGCAGTTCGAAAAGGCTTCTCTTTCGATCGTATGCAGACCCTCTGAAAACTTAACGCGTCTAAGATTGGAACAATTTTCAAACGCTTCGACCCAGACGCAACGAACTGGCTCCCCGTCAATTTGACTGGGAATGATCAACGTTTCCGGGACCGGACCCAGGAGTCCGACAATCATCAATCCTTCGTCATTCAGGGTGCGATAGGGGTACGTGCAAAAAACAGCGCTCGCTTCCGCCTCAGGCTGCGATTCGTCCCTCTCTGCCTTTACCGGCGGATTCTTCGGCGCGTTGGATGCGAGCGCGACTACCGGCGCTTCCGCGTCGCTGACAAAGACGATATTGCTCGAAGGCTTACATCCGGAGACAACGAAAAAGAACGTTGCAAGGACGGAAAACCACGTCAGGAACGAATATCTGTTTTTACTCATTGTTCAGCCTCCTCTTAACCTCAATACGCGCTCAAAGAACCGTCATTAAGCTTCCCTCTCCATTATTGTAAGCGGAGACCGCTCTTACGTCAATTATTGCAAGAGTTAGAGTTGGATTCTAAGAAAAAGCTTTTTGCGTCGTCTCAAAATCGCGAGGTCGCCGCGCGATGGACCCCGCTCTCCCTTCGGGCGATACCGCTCGTTGACGAGAGAGGTTTTCAATTATCGACGAGAAGGCGCCTTTCTCAATTCACAACGTGCGCGGAAAATACTCCGACTGCATGACAATCAAAGGCGCCGAGTCGACCGCGTCAGGACGTCCTTTCCGAATATCGTCCGCCGTCCCTGAGTTACGCGGAGTTCCGGATAGTAAATCGAACTTCGTTTTGAGTCGATATTTCTGCGAAGCTCGGTCAGGGAAGATTCCGAAACGTTCGGACAATTATCGAGTTGCAAACAATAAAGCTTCTTCAGCTTTGAAAGCGTCGATATTCCCTCGTCCGTAAGAGGCAGAACCTCGGCTTTCTCAGCGGCCAGCGTCAGCCCGCGAAGACGCCTGAATTTCGTCAGCCCGGCAATCGTTTCGTCTGTGATCATACATTCGGGGGGAGCGAACTCGACAAGCGGAAGGGACGCCAAAGGCGCGACTCCCGCCGGCGTCACGCGAGAACAACCGGTAGCCTGCAAAATTTTAAGCGAACGCAATTGCGCGATCTTACTGAACGAACAGTCCTTTAACCCGGAACAATTCTGGACGCTCAAGCGCGTCAGACTCTTCAGTCGCGACAGTTTCGAGAAATCGGGCTCGTCAAGCTGTTCGCATCCGTCGAGAACGATCCTTCTCAGGTTCGGAATATGAGAAAGGAGCTCGACGCTTTCGTCTGTTATATCAGGGCAGCCGAGAAGATAGATCGCCCAGACGTCCTGTCGTCCGCCAAGCGCTCTAAGCGTCTCGTCCGTAACGTCGTCGCTCTTTCTAAAAACGAGAACGCTCGGTTCGAACGCCGTTTCTTCGCTAAGATCCCAATTGTCTCCCGTTCGCTCATAGGCGCTGTCGCAGGGAACGACGACCGCGACCAAAAAAGCCAGCCGTAAGACGACCAAAATCACCGCCAATCCGACCAAAAAGAAAAAGAAGCCGACGCCCTTAACCACGCCTTTCAACAGGAACGTCGCCATTCGCTTTTTAACTTGACCGTCCGTGATGTTTTCCGATTCCGCCGCCATTTTTCAGGCCTCCTCGTCCTGACGTCTTTCTCTCAAAAGAACCGAAGATACGCAAAAAACGCGCACGTCAACACGCCGATCACGACCGTCGCGTAATAAAAGACTCCGAAGATTCTCCTGAAGAGAGAACGTTTTGCATCTTTCATCTCGTCTCCCCGTTATAGAACGCTCCAAATCACGCTCAACGACGAAAAACTACGTTAAATTAAACTCCGGACACGTATGCTGAAGGCCGTCTCTAAACCCGCCTTTCAAAAGACATTGTAGATTAAACGTCGTAATATGTCAAGCAACGCGATTCTGGAGGCGACTCGTCCTGCCTGACGCGACGGGTTCGAGCGCTTGATTATAGAAATTGGGAAGATTACAATACGGGTCAGGAAGGAACGCTCCCTCCTGTCGTCAACCTTCGCTACGGCTGAGATTGGAGATTATCACAAGCCTATTGAACTGTCTGGCAAAGATAATCGCTGGAAGTCATAACGCGGATCACTCCATGACCGACTAAAGCGACCTGTAGTTCAACCAATTCCGTTTTAGGGAGGCTTCCCATGAACCGATTCGCCGTTCTCTTTCTTTTCGTTACGACGCTCGCCGCCGCGACGTTCGGCGTCTGTCAGAGCCCGCGCGCGACGATGGCCGAGGACGCGTCTGCCGCGCGCTCGACCATGCGCGACCGATGGTTTTACGTTTCCTACAACCTCGCGGACGACTCGGGCGCGGACAACGTTGTCAATCTGATAGAACGCGCGGGCAAAGTCAACCTCAACGGTATGCTTTGGTCGGCGCCCTGGGATCGCGCCGACGAATGGTCAACAGAGGAAATCGCGCGGTTCGAACGCATTAAGCGCGCAGCCCAAACGTCGGGCGTCGAGATTATTCCCATCCTGTGGAGTATTGGCTATGGCACGATGACAGGACGCAATCCGAACCTTGCCGAAGGACTGCTCATCCGCGATTTACCTCTCGTCGCGCGCGACGGTCGCGCAAGCTTCGCACCCTCGTCAGACGCGTCCTTCGTCTGCGACATGGAGACGTGGAAAGGAGACAATCTCGCGAATTTACAAGGGTTTCAGGATCGCGCGGGAACGTCTTCTTTTTGCGATCGGGAGGTCTTTCACGGAGGTTCGGCGGCGCTTCGGTTTGAGAAGATGGAAACGGATCCGTACGGGCATGGACGCGTTATGTGGGAACTTACGCTTGAACCGGAGCGACTTTACCGCGCGTCAATTTGGATTAAGGTCTCCGATTTAATCGGCCGACCGTTGCTTCAGGCGTATTCCATGTCGGGCGATCAGCTTGCGGCGCAGAGCCTGAGCGCAAAGGCGGACGCAAACGGCAAAGTCGCCTTCGAATGGCGGAAGGCTGAAATCCTGTTCCGAACGCCCGCCGACGGTAAGGTTCGCGTCTATGCGGGCGTCTGGGACGGCAAGTCCGGTCAGATCTGGGTTGACGATCTCGCGGTTGAACCTGTCGGACTTGTCAACCCGTTGCAACGCCCCGGCGCGCCCATAACGGTCACGAGCGAGGACGCCACGACGATTTATGAACGGGGTAAAGACTGGGAACTGCCTGAATTTCGGGTTGCGCCGTGGAAGACGGACGCGCCGAGTCTTTCGCTCGTCATTCCGGACGGCAGCCGCATTTCCGACGGCGAGTCGCTGCGCGTGAACTACTACTATCCGCCGCTCGTGGGCGCGCCCCAAATTGGAACGTGCATGTCGGAGCCAGAGGTCTACGAATACTTTGAGAAATCAGCGGCGGCAGTCGTTAAACTTTTGAATCCTCAAAAGTGGTTTTTGAGCATGGACGAGATTCGTTGCGCCAACACGTGTGAAGCGTGCCATGCCCGCGGCGAATCGCTCGCTGAAATCCTCGCCGACTGCATAACAAAACAACGAGCGATCATTAAGAACGTTCGGCCAGACGCGGAAATCTATATCTGGTCCGATATGCTCGATCCGAACCATAACGCGCACGCGAATTATTACGTCTGCGAAGGGGACTATTCGGGCGTCTGGGATCTTATTCCGAAGGATCTGATTATTAGTTGCTGGTGGTACGAGATGCGTGAGAAGAGCATGGAATTTTTCAGCTCTCATGGCTTCAAGACGCAGGGCGCGGCATATTACGACACGGACAATCTCGACGGGTGCGCCGACTGGCTTGAACTTTGCACGCGTACGCCCAACTGCCTGGGAATAATGTATACAACCTGGCAAAGGAAGTATGACTTGCTGGAAGGTTTCGGCAAGCTGGTCGACCCGTCCAACGTTCAAGCCTCCGCAACGGCCCCTGCTCCGTGACGGTTCCAGATTCGTAACAGCAGGTCGTCGCGATTATGAAGGAAGGCGTCATGAGGCCAAGACGTCGGGCAGGTTAACGCTGTCCGGTCGTTCGTTTGACTTCAACTGATCTCGTGATAAGCGAAGACCAATAATACGACGCGCCTCAGAACGCCTTCTTTCGTCTCAGGAAAAAATCATGATGCTCTTAGCCATTTCTTTGCCGCCAATCGCGACTATTGTCGCGTTCTCGCTCTTTAAAGGAGCCGTCGGCGAAAAAGTCGCCGCCGTGCTGTTGGGCGGCAATATCTTGGCGTTCGTATACCTTTTATTGTACCACGTCCCCTTGGGATCGCGGCTTTTAACTCAGGATATCTATTGGATCGGGACGTTTGAAGAATTCATAACGACCCCGGTTCTCGTCATATGCGCCGCGGTACGTTCGAGTTGTTTTCAAAAGCTCTTGTGCGTTTGGCTTGATCCTGTGTTCGACGATGAAGAGAAACTGCCGACCTCTTGGAAAGAAAGACTGGCGAGAGCCGATTTTACCGTCGCGACTGGTCTAACGCTCCTTTTCATCCCTGCCAATATCTGCCTGTTGGGAGCCCTTGCAAGAGCCTCTTTTTAGCGCCAGGGCCTCCGGCCCGCCGAGAAACTCGACTCCCAATTCGCGGCGCCGCCGGGCGGCCGAGAAGCTCGGCTCCCAGTTCGCGGCGCCGCCGGGCGGCCGAGAGGCTCGGCTCCCAGTTCGCGCTAGCCGCGCGGTTCGTCTATCGTACCCGCTCCCGTTGGTCGGCCGAGAGGCTCGGCTCCCAGTTCGCGGCGCCGCCGGGCGCCCCGGGTTCGCGCTAGCCGCGCGGTTACTCTATCGTACTCGC
>CACYBR010000137.1 GCA_902772705.1 uncultured Planctomycetota bacterium | reverse complement strand
GCGTTCGCGTAACGACATTCCGCCTTCTGGTACATGTTAAAGCCCGTGCCTGCAGGAATAAGACGACCTACGATGACGTTTTCCTTCAGCCCGACCAGACGGTCGATCTTGTAAGAAAGCGCCGCTTCCGTGAGAACCTTCGTCGTTTCCTGGAAGGACGCCGCGGAAAGGAACGAATCGCTCTGAACCGCCGCCTTCGTAATACCAAGGATCTGGGGCTTGCACCGCGCCTTTCGCGGCGTCACGTACGTCGCCTGACGCGCCTCGGGATTCGCCGCGATGAGCGCGTCGTTCTTCATATCGAAGTCGATCTTACGGACGATCTCGCCTTCGCGGAAGTCCGTGTCGCCCGTCTCCACGACCTTGACGCAATCCTTGAGCTCGTTGTTGCGCCGACGGAATTCAAAGCGGTCGACCGTGTCGCCCTGCAGAAGCTTCGTATCGCCGCCGTCTTCAATCGAGACGCGTCGCAGCATCTGAGAAACGACGATCTCGATGTGCTTGTCGTTGATCGTCACGTTCTGCGAACGATAAACCTTCTGCACTTCTTCCACAAGGTACTTCTGAACCGCTTCTTCGCCGCAGTTGGCAAGAACGTCCTGCGGAACGAGGAGACCGTCGGTGAGCGCCTGACCGCGCTGTACTTCGTCCCCGTTATAGACGCGAATGCGCTTGCCCTGCGGAATCTCATGCTCGCGTTCGATCGTTTCGCCGTTGACCTCATGACGAACGACGACGACCTGCTTGCCATGACGCTTCTTCTCAAGAATGTCGACGACGCCGTCGATCTCCGCCATAACCGCAGGATCCTTGGGACGTCGCGCCTCGAAGATCTCCTGAACGCGCGGCAGACCCGACGTAATGTCGGACGAACCGCTCGCCGTCTGCGGCATTCGCGCAATGATCGTTCCGCGGTCGACCACCTGGTCGTCCTTGACTTCGATCGTCGATTTACTCGGAAGCTGATACGTTTCGTTCACGCGCGAACCGTCAAAGGAGACGACCTCGATGCGTGGATGACGGTCGCCTTTGAGGTCGGAAATCGTGAGGTGCACGACGCCGGTGAGCGTCTCGACTTCTTCTTTCGCCGTCACGCCGACCTCGACGTCGGTGAAACGAATGTGACCGGAGGACCGCGCGATGATCAGTTTACTGCGCGGGTCGAAGGACGCGAGCGTTTCGCCGACCTCGACGTGCTGTCCCTCGGTTACGCGAAGGAACGCGCCTTCCGGAACGGGATAGGTCTCGCGAGACTGTCCGCGGCGGTTGCAGATGCTGATACCGCCGTCGCTCTTGCAACTCAAGACGAGTCGCTCCGTCTCGCCGTTGGCGTTGGTCGACTCGACGAAGTCTATCTTCTCGAAGCGAACGATACCGGCGTAGCTCGTACGGATCTCGCTGTCCTCCGCGTTGTGCTGACCCACGCCGCCGATGTGGAACGTTCGCATCGTGAGCTGCGTGCCAGGCTCGCCAATCGACTGCGCCGCGATGATGCCGACCGCCATTCCCTCTTCGACCATCTTGCTTGTCGAGAGGTCCATGCCGTAGCAGAGCGAGCAGACGCCAAGCTCCGCCTCGCACGTCAGAGGACTGCGGACTCGCATTCGCGTGACGCCCATCTCTTCGATCTTCTTGGCGATCTCCGCCGTGATCAGACCGTTTCTCTTCACAACAACTTCGTCCGTGTCAAGCTTGACGACCGGTTTGCACGCGACGCGCCCGATAATGAGGTCGGAAAGCTTGATATTCATGTCCGGATTCGCTTCCTTGATGATACCGTTTTCCGTCCCGCAGTCGTACTTCGTCACGACGCAGTTCTGCGCAACGTCCGCAAGCTTACGCGTCATGTAGCCGGAGTCCGCCGTCTTAAGCGCCGTGTCCGAAAGGCCCTTACGCGCGCCGTGCGTCGACGAGAAGTATTCCAGAACGGAAAGTCCTTCGAGGAAGTTCGCCTTAATCGGCGTTTCGATGAGCGCGCCGTTCGGCTTCGCCATAAGTCCCCGCATACCCGCGAGCTGACGAATCTGTTCCGAGCCGCCGCGCGCCCCGGAGAACGCCATCAAATACACAGGGTTCACGTAACCGGGCTTACGTCGCTTAACGTCCCCGGCCGCCTGCGCTTCCGCCTCCGTCTTGTGGACGTCGTTGCGGAACGTCTCCATCATCTTTTCCGTGATTTCCTTGTTCGCCTGAGACCACAGGTCGAGAACCTTGTTGTAACGTTCTTCTTCCTGAATCACGCCTTGGTCGTACTGTTCCCAGAGACTCTGGACCTCGACGTCCGTCTTCTGAAGAATTTCCTTCTTTTCATTCGGCGTAATGAGGTCGTCCGTGGAGAACGAGAGGCCGCTCTTGGTCGACTCTTCAAAGCCAAGGCGCATCATACGGTCGAGCAGGTCGATCGTCGCGCGACGTCCGTGAAGCTCGAAACTGTCGCTAATGACCTTGCCGAGCTCCTTCGCCGTCTGCGGTATGTTATAGAACGGAGAATTGTCCGGGATGATCTGATTGAAGATAATGCGACCCGGCGTGGTCTCGAAGAGGACTCCTTCGACGACTCGTACCGAGCGCTCTTCTTCCGCCACGCTTCCGTCTTCTTTTCGGAAACGCACGATCCTCTTGACGGGATCCTTGAGGTAACGACCCTTCTGCATTCGCACCTGAATACGCGCGTTAAGGTGAACCTTGCCAAGAGAGAACGCCAGCAGGACTTCGTCGATCGACGAGAAGACCATGCCTTCGCCGAACATGCCCGGAAGCGGATCCATCGTGATGTAGTAGCATCCCATGACGATGTCCTGCGACGGGCTGATAATCGGCTTGCCGCTCGCGGGACTGAAGATGTTGTTCGTCGAGAGCATAAGCGTATGCGCTTCGACCTGCGCTTCGATCGACAGCGGAAGGTGAACCGCCATCTGGTCGCCGTCGAAGTCCGCGTTAAAGCCTTTGCAGACCAGCGGATGAAGCTTGATCGCGTTCCCTTCCACGAGCATCGGCTCGAACGCCTGGATACCCATGCGGTGAAGCGTCGGCGCGCGGTTGAGCAAAACCGGATGGTTCTGGATTACCTGCTCAAGAATGTCCCAGACCTCGACGTCGCGACGTTCGAGCATCTTCTTCGCGCTCTTAATCGTGTCCGCGTGACCGAGCTCCTTGAGACGACGGATGATGAACGGCTGGTAAAGCTCAAGCGCGATCGGCTTGGGCAACCCGCACTGGTGCAACTTCATGTGCGGACCGACGACGATTACGCTTCGCGCGGAGTAGTCGACGCGTTTACCCAGCAGGTTTTCACGGAAACGTCCCTGCTTGCCCTTGATCATGTCCGTCAGCGACTTGAGAGGGCGGTTGTTGGAACCGAGAACCTGACGGTGACAACGCTGATTGTCAAAAAGCGCGTCGACCGACTGCTGAAGCATACGCTTCTCATTGCGCACGATCACGTCCGGCGCGTTGAAGTCGATGAGCTTCTTAAGACGCGTGTTGCGGTTGATAATTCGACGATAGAGATCGTTGAGGTCGGAAACCGCAAACGTGCCCGACTCGAGCATGACGAGAGGACGAAGATCCGGCGGTATAACCGGAATGACGTCGAGCACCATCCACTCGGGCTTGTTCTCATGACGGCAGTTGAGGAGCGCTTCGACGAGCCGCAGACGATTGACGAGTTCCTTCGTCTTCTGACGCGACTTCGTCTTGTCGATCTCTTCGCGCAACTCGCGCGAAAGCTCGACCACGTTGAGCGAACGCAGGAGTCGGCGGATCGCTTCCGCGCCCATCTCCGCCGTAAACGTCGCGCCCGTGTCCATCGCTTCCGTCATGAGCTCGCGATAGCGCGCCTCGTTGAGCGTCTCGCCGACCTTAAGATTCGGCATGTCGCCCGCGTCGGTCACAACGTAATCCTGGAAATACACGACCTTTTCCAGCGCCGACGCCTTCATGCCCAGAAGCGTCGCAAGGCGGCTCGAAGCCGCTTTGAAAAACCAGATGTGCACGACCGGCGCCGCAAGCTCGATATGGCCCATTCTCTTGCGCCGAACGTGATTGTTCGTTACCTGAACGCCGCAATGGTCGCAGATCATTCCCTTGAACTTCATGCCCCGGTATTTGCCGCAGGAGCACTCGTAATCCTTCTCTGGTCCGAAGATACGTTCGCAGAAAAGACCGTCTCGCTCCGGCTTATAGGAACGGTAATTGATCGTTTCCGCCTTCTTAACTTCACCGTGGGACTGCTCGCGAATCTTTTTAGGGTCGGCAAGACTGATCTTCACAGCGTTAAAATCATTGATCTTGTCGTATCCGTCGCCGTTATTGGTCACTGTCGTCCTCGTTTCTTGTTATTCCATATGGTCGCCACGTCGACAAAACGTCGTCGGACGGGCGTCGCAATTATCTCTTGAACGCGTTACAGATCGGCTCGAAATGGTCGCGCCCCGGTTCGACTACCGCGAACCGGACCCCGTGGTCGAGCCGCAAGGAAGGACGAAGCGCGTCGAATCGCGCTTCGTCGCGGAGCAAGACGTCGGGCGTCATTCAATGGGGCGAATATCGAGCGCGCTTGCGTTCGTCGGAACAAGGTCCATATCGAGCGCAAGTCCGCGGATTTCGTTGACCAGAACGTCGAAGCTCGCGGGCGTGCCCGCTTCGAGCGTGTTCGTGCCGCTCACGATTCGTTCGTAGATCTTCGTACGACCTTCGACGTCGTCGCTCTTGACAGTGAGGAGTTCCTGCAGCGTATAAGCCGCGCCATAGGCCTCCAGCGCCCACACTTCCATTTCCCCGTAACGCTGTCCGCCGGAACGCGCCTTGCCGCCAAGGGGCTGCTGCGTAATGAGCGAGTAAGGTCCGGTGCTTCTGGCGTGGACCTTGTCGTCGACGAGGTGGTGAAGCTTGAGCATGTAAATATAGCCGACCGTCGTTTCCTGAGCAAAAGGCTCGCCGGTGCGACCGTCGTAAAGCTGAACCTTGCCGTTGCGCGGAAGGCCGGCCTTCTCGAGCTCGTCGTTGATGACCTCTTCGGTCGCGCCGTCGAAGACCGGCGTGATCGCGCGGTATCCGAGCGTGGCGGCCGCCCACCCAAGGTGCGTCTCGAGAATCTGACCTACGTTCATACGCGACGGAACGCCCAGAGGATTGAGCATGATCTGAAGCGGCGTGCCGTCCGCCAGGAAGGGCATGTCCTCGCGCGGAAGAATCTTCGCGATGACGCCCTTGTTTCCGTGACGACCCGCCATCTTATCGCCGACGGAAATCGTACGCTTCGTCGCGATATAGACCTTGACCATCTGGAGAACGCCTCGCTTGAGCTGGTCGCCCGCCTTCATCGTGTTGACCGCCCGGTCTCGCGCGTCGACCGCGTCTTCGACTTCTCGGCGACTCTTGCAGTAGATCTCGTAGCACTGATCGTAAAGCTCGGTTCCCTCTTCAATGTTGTTGTCGGCGCACATTCCCTTGAAGGAGTACGTCTTCGCGTTCTCGGCGACGTCGTGCGTCGGACGCGCCTGCACGAGCGGCTCGCCGTCCCGACCGCGCATCTCGACCTGGTCGCCCATAAGCTCTTCCATCCTGGAAATCATCTTTCCGAAGACCTTCGCGATCGCTTGATCCCCTTCCGCCTCGACTCGCGCAAGCTCCGCGTCATACTGACGACGTTCGTCTTCCGTAAGACTCGCGCGGCTGCGGAAATGATACGCGCCAATCACGACGCCTTCGACGCCCGCGGGCACCACGAGCGACTCGTTCTTAACCTCTTCGCCAGCGCGACCGAAGATCGCGTGCAGAAGCTTCTCTTCGGGAGTCAGCTCCGTCTTGCTCTTGGGCGCGGTCTTACCGACAAGGACGTCGCCGCGGCTCACGAAGGTGCCGACGCGAACGACGCCGTTCTCATCGAGATCGCGCAGCGCCTTCTCGCCGACGTTGGGGATGTCGCGCGTGAACTCTTCGCGCCCGAGCTTCGTCTCGCGGATCTCAGACTCGTATTCCTCGATATGGATCGACGTGTAGACGTCCTTCTGAACGAGCTCTTCGCTCAGAATGACCGCGTCCTCGTAGTTGTAGCCGTCCCAGACCATGAAGCCGACCAGAACGTTGCGGCCCAGCGCAAGAACTCCGTGGTCGGTGCACGCGCCGTCGGCGATGACTTCGCCTTTCTTGACCTGCTGACCAATCTTGACGATCGGACGCTGGTTCTCGCAGGAACTGCCGTTGAGACCGGCGAATTTGCGCAGCTGATAGACGTCCGACTCGTCTATGACAATGCGCGTCGCGTCCATATACGTGACCGTGCCGGCGTTTCTGGCGCGAACGAGCAAACTGGAGTTGAGCGCGGCGGGTCCTTCCAGTCCGGTGCCGACGACCGGCGCCTCGGTCTGCAGAAGCGGAACCGCCTGCCTCTGCATGTTCGATCCCATGAGCGCGCGGTTCGCGTCGTCGTGTTCAAGGAACGGAATCAGACTCGCCGAAACGCCGATCATCTGGTTGGGCGCCACGTCGATGTATTCGACTTCCTGCGGCGTAATCTGAACGTATTCGCCATTGCGACGCGCCAGCACGAGGCCGGTTGCGGGGTCCGGTATGAGCGCGCCGTACGGCTGCTCCTTCGACGGCTGGGTGCGCGGCGTGTCCGCCGGCGCAAGCGTTCTGTCGAGCTCGTCGTCGGCGCGAAGCCAGCAGATATCTCTTGTCAGCACGCCGTCCTTAACGCGACGATAGGGCGCCGTCAGGAAGCCGAAGTCGTCGATCTGCGCGTAAAGCGAAAGATACGAGATCAAACCAATGTTCTGACCTTCCGGGGTCTCGATCGGACAAATGCGTCCGTAGTGCGTCGAGTGAACGTCGCGAACCTCAAAGCCCGCGCGCTTACGATTCAAGCCGCCGGGCCCCAGCGCAGAGAGTCGTCGCTCATGCGTGAGCATCGAGAGCGGGTTCGTCTGGTCGACAACCTGAGAAAGCTCGTTGCGTCCAAAGAAGAACTCAATCGCCGACGAGATGTTCTTTTGGTTGACGATCTGACGCGGAGAGGTTCCGTCGCGAAGACGCTCGAGAATATTGCGGCGAAGCTTGAGGAACCCCTTGCTGCGAAGGTCTTCGCAAAGAAGCTCTTCAATGGTGCGGATACGACGGTTGCCGAGATGGTCGATGTCGTCGGGCGCGTAACCTTCGACGCCGCCCCACAAATTGTAGAGATAGTTGATCGTCGCGACGACGTCCTCTGCCTGCAAAGACGTTTTGTCAAGGTCGACGTTCATTCCGAGCTTGCGGTTCATTCGGAAACGCCCAACGCGACCGAGTCGATAACGCGAAGGATCGAAAAACTTCTCCTGGAAAAGATCGCGAGCCTTATCGATAATCGCAGGGTTGCCCGGTCGAAGCCGCTTGTAGATCATCATCAGCGCCATATCGTGCGACGTCGATTTGTCCTCGTCGAGGGAATTGAGCAGCAACATGTTGCGCGGCTTGACCATGACGGAAATCTTCGCAACGCGCGGCTTGGCCTTCTTACCGGGTTCGGGACTCACGAGCTCGCAGATCTGCTCGGCGACCTCGCTGCGAATCACCTGTCCCGACTTGACGAGCGGCTCCTCGGCGGATGGATCCGGATTCGGAATGTCCTCGACGGCGACCTTGCCCTCGAGCTCGGCGACGGTCGCGGGGCCCTTGATCTTGACCTCGGTAACGTCGTAGAACGCGCGGAGAATATCCGCGTTTGTACTGAACTTCTCGTCCATCGCGCGAAGGAGCGTCATAACCGGAAGCTTGTTGCTCTGGTCAATGCGGACGACGATCGTCTCTTTACGGGAAATATTGAACTCGACCCAGCTTCCGCGTTCGGGAATGATGCGGCATGAGAAAGTCTGGACGTCATGCTCGACCTCGCTCAGGAAATCGACGCCAGGACTGCGGTGAAGCTGGTTGACGACGACGCGCTCCGCGCCGTTGATGATGAATTCGCCGCCCCCAAGCATGATCGGAAGCTCGCCAAGGTACACGTACTCTTCGACGGGATCC
The DNA here is from genome assembly GCA_902772705.1 of uncultured Planctomycetota bacterium. Taxonomy (GTDB): domain Bacteria; phylum Planctomycetota; class Planctomycetia; order Pirellulales; family Thermoguttaceae; genus RUG369. The sequence continues at coordinate 9,124 of CACYBR010000137.1, read as the reverse complement.
TGACCGTCTCTGACCAGTCGGAAACGAACGCGCCAGGGATGCCCGTAAGTGATGCGAAGTCGGCGACATTCGTCCGGGAGGTAGCGCGGCTTCTCAAGATCGTAGCTCACGTACTCAAGTCGCGAGGTCTTGTCGTAATTGTCTTCAATGGGGAACGATTCGCGCAACACGGCTTCCAGCCCGAAATTCTTCCGGTCTTCCGGAGCGACGTCGGCCTGAAGAAAATTCGCGTAACTACGAGTCTGCATGATCGTCAATTCTGGCACGGGCTCAGTCGTGCTGTGTTTGCCAAAATGGCGAACGTTGGGCAGATTCAGCTTACGTTGTGATGTGACCGCCATTCAGAGTAACCTCCCGGTTAAAGTAAAGACAACATCTTATTTGAGCGCAAAAGCGCCGATTCTTCATTATAGCGCTACGGCTCCAAACTGAAAGAGGCCTTCTTCATTTTTATGAGAAAAAAAGCAGTTTCAATCATTATTTATTGACAAAGACGTCGGTTAAAGCGCTTTTGTCACAAAAAACCAGTCAAAAAAATTTTCTGTGAGTCAGGGATTTTTCACTCGTTTTTTGACAAATTTCCGGCGTTTTTTTAAATTCTAATCATTATAACCGTTAAACCTTCTACAAATTCACGCATGATAAGAAAGTCCCATTCACCGCTCTGTTAATATGGGCAATATTTTCCGGTTAGTTAAAACAAAAACGACTTATATTTTTTAGATTTTTTTAGCCGAATTGCAGGGTTCTTATTTGCCTCTTTCTCGTGATATGTTGCAACCTCGCAACTCAAAACACACTATGGACCTTTGGCGCCGTAAACTGCCGTCGGCGTTTAAAAACACCTACTACCTCGTTCTCGCGCCGATTTCGCGTACGTTGGCTCGCGCCTTCATTCACGGGCGTCGTCCGTTGTGCGCAAGGCGTCTTGCGTCTCTTCTTTGACGCAAGCTGCGTCCATCGGAACGAAGTTGAGACCATTCCCAACCGAATCGAATCAATCGCGCGTACCATACGCCAGACCGTCTCGGCGCCAGAAAACCGCTTGAGTTCGTCGGTGGAACGCGTCCGAATTAATGAGCGCCAAGACGGTTGACGGAAAAGAATGACTTGTTACAATGCCGTGCATACGTCATGTTTCTCCTTGGCGTGTTGTAGGTTGGAGGGTCGCCGATGGGTTGCAACGCCGGCGACCCTCTTTTATTGCTCTGGATCAAAGTCGATTGTCTGAAGCGGCGCGGTTATAGGATCGCCGGTGATTACGTCCTGTGGGTCAACAAGATACTGCCACGATACAAATGTCTGACGTATCATGTCGTCGGTCGTCAAAAGAAAGCTAATCCGCCGCACGTCGCAAAACGAATCAGTCCGTCGCACAAGAAGACGCCCTACGTTCAAAACCCGGTTAACGCTCCAACAAAAAAAGGCCTCCCGCCGAAACGGGAGACCTGATTGTTTCTAATCGCGCAATAAAACGCGAACGCTCGTCGTTAGACCGAAATCACTTGAGGGCGACCTTCGCGCCGGCGTCTTCGAGTTCCTTCTTGAGCTTCTCGGCTTCGTCCTTGGGCAGACCGGTCTTGATCGCCTTCGGAGCAGCTTCGACCATCGCCTTGGCGTCGCCAAGGGACGCGCCGGTCGCGGTGCGGACGACCTTAATGACGGCGATCTTGTTGGCGCCGAAGTCTTCGAGGACGACGTCGAATTCAGTCTTTTCCTCAGCGGCGGGAGCAGCTTCTCCGCCAGCGGCGGGACCAGCGACCATGACGGCGCCGCCAGCGGCGGGCTCGATGCCGTATTCTTCCTTCAGGTAATCGCTGAGCTCTTTGGCGGCCTTAAGGGTCAAACCAACGATCTGATCGCCGAGGGCTTTGATTTCATCGGAGAAAACGCGTTCGTCAGACATGATATATATCCTTTCGAGATTGTTGCGAAGGTCTTCCACAAAATACGTCGACGAAAACCTGATTCGTTCGCTAGTGGTGCGGCGACCTTACGCAAGTTTAAATATGCTTAAACCCCTGCGCGGAAACGCAGGCGAATTTCCATTGTCATACGTCGGAACGTTGACGTTCCAACGAGCTATGCCGCGCGCCAAATGAAATTCGCTTGACGCGCGAGTCTTTCAAAATCATTCGGCGACGGCTTCTTCTGCCGGCGCGGACTCTTCGTCGTCTTTGATTTCGTCTTCCCAACGCTGCTTAATCTGACTGGCAATATTCTTGCCGCCGGCGACGAGCTGCGAGGAAATGCCGGAACCGACGCCGACAATTTGACCGATAAGCAGAGCAATCTGCTCTTCGCGGGTCGGCCACTTGGAGATCTCGACCGCTTGATCGGCGGTGAACGCCTCGCCGTCCATGACGCCGCCAAGGATGGAGAACTTCTGGAACTGCTTATCTTTGGTCGCTTTGACGACCTCTTTTGCGAGCGCGACAATGTCCGTGGCGCCCCAGCAGAGCGCCGTCGTGCCAGTCAGACCGTCGAACGCGGCCTCGAGCATGGTGCCGGCGACGGCGCGAGCGGCCAGACTGTTCTTGACGACCATGACGCGGACGTCTTTCTCAGCGAGAACGGAACGAAGCTTATTGCTGTCGTTAACCTTCATACCGATAACGTTGACGAGAAGTGCGTTATCGACGCCGTCGAGGCGCTTCTTCAGGTCTTCGGTAATAACATTCTTTACAAACTTACTCATGGCAACAGTTTTCGATTAAAGGGCGGATGTTGTTGGATACGGCCGTCTACTGGAATCACTGCGCGAGAACGCGGACGCCAGGACTCATCGTCGCGGAAATCGCGATCGACTTGACGTAAACGCCCTTGAGCGTCGCCGGCTTCAGGGAATTGACATAATTGATGAACGCCTGAATGTTCTCAACGAGCTTCTCGGCGTCAAAGCTGAGCTTGCCAACGACTCCGTGGACGATGCCGCCCTTGTCGTTACGGAACTCAACCTTACCCGCCTTATACTCCTTGATCGTCTTTTCAAGTTCCATCGTGACCGTGCCGGCCTTAGGGCTCGGCATGAGGCCGCGAGGACCAAGGAGACGACCGAGAGAACCGACAACGCCCATCATGTTAGGCGTCGCGATACAGACGTCAAAGTCAAACCAACCGTCCTTAATCTTCTGAGCGAGCTCGGGACCGCCGACATAATCGGCGCCCGCCGCGGTCGCTTCGTCAACCTGCGCGTCCTTCGCGAAAACGAGAACTCGCAGCGTCTTGCCGATTCCGTTGGGAAGCACCACGGAACCGCGTACGATCTGATCCGACTGCTTCGGATCGACGCCCAGACGCATCGAAATTTCGACCGTCTGATCAAACTTGGTCGTGTTGAACTGCTTGAGCAGATCGACGGCTTCTGTCAACGGCATCGGAGCTTTCGCCTTGGGAAGCTTTGCTTCCATTGCCTTCATGCGCTTAGAAACTTTACCCATATCACTATTTTCTTCTTCTGGATTGTGTGTTTGTCTGTAAACTGTCTCGCGCCTTTCCTGTCGACGCCAGAGGACTCATGTCGTCGGGGACAGGCTGTGTCATGCGCGATTCGGCGACCGTTTCACGTGGTCGCCGACGACGTCACGCGCGAAGACGCGCGTTCACGTGAAGGAGTTCAGTCGACGACGTCGACTCCCATGCTGCGGCATGTGCCGGCAAGAATGCGGACCGCGCGAGCAACTTCGCGAGCGTTCAGGTCCTTCTCCTTCGTCTTGACAATTTCCTCGAGCTGCGCGACCGTAACGGTTCCAACTTTGTCCTTCGGAACGTTGTGCGCGCCCTTCTCAATGCCAGCCGCCTGCTTGATCAGGTCGACGGAGTGTGGGCTTTTAGTTTCCAGTTCGTAGCTACGATCCGCGTAGACCTTGACGACGAGCGGAATTCTCATTCCCATCGCCGACTTCGTGCGGTCGTTGAAGTCCTTAACAAACTGACCAAGGTTGAGTCCATACTTACCAAGAGCGGTACCGACAGGGGGTGCTGCGGTAGCCTTGCCTCCGGTGGCATGAAACTTCACGATAGCCTGCAATTGTTTAGCCATTGTAATTCCTCAAAATTCTGCGACAAAAACCTGTTCGCTTTGCGCGTACGCGTCAGGTCAGGGGAGACCCGACTCAATTTTCGCCGTTTGCCTTTTCGACTTGCCAATACTCCAGCTGAACCGGCGTATCTTTGCCGAACATTTTAACGTTAACGGTCACCATACCGGCGACAGCGTCGACGGCGGCAACCTCCCCCTCTGTATCTTTAAAAGGACCTTCTTTAATCTTCACGTGATCGTCGACGACATATGGAATTTCGACGCGCGTCTTGACCGCTTCCTGTTCGCCGCGAAAGCTCAACAGGCGCTTGACGTCTTCTTCACGAGCGGGCATTGGCTTGCCGCTTGTGCCGGCAAAATCGCCTACTCCGTTCGTCTCGCGCATAAGGAACCACGTGTCGTTATTCAGGATCATCTTGACCAGAATATAGCCCGGGTAAAGCTTACGCTTGACTTCGCGCTGCTTGCCATTCTTGCCGAACTCTTTAACACGTTCGACAGGAACGTAAACCTCTTCGATCACGTCGCCAAGGTTTGCAAGCTGAATTCGTCGATCCAGTTCGCGCTTAACGCGATCCTCGCGATTCACCTGACATTTCAGGATATACCACTGGGGAGTCTGATCGCTAAGTTCGCCGTTCTGTTCAGAATCTTCGTTCTCAAATTGCGAAGCCATGATTCAGTCCTTTTCCAACGTTGGCGTATTTCTTTATATTACCAGAGATCGCAAGACCTGCAAGCGCCCTATCAGGTAAAAATGCCAAAAATAGCGCGGAATATAATGTCGTAAAGAAAGATCAGAACAGTGAACAGGAACATGAAAATCAACACGACCTTGGTGTTCGCGAAAAGCTCTTTTTGCGAAGGCCATGAAACCTTTGACATTTCCGCTTCGACCGAAACGAGAAAATCGGCAAACGTCGGATAGTTAATCGCGCGAAAAGAGGCCCAGACGCCAAGAATCGCTACGCACGCCGCGACGATCGTCGAACCTTTGACGCCAAACGTCTGCGCAGCGTAGATACTGTAACCCCAAAGGACGAACACCAGAGAAAGACCTATGAAGGTCAGACGACGGCAAACGCGTCCCTGAGAGCCCTTATAAATATTCGTTGAAATGAGTTCCTTAAGGAAACTGGACATGATCTATTAACTCCAGGGTCAGAAGACGTTCTGGCGTCCGTGGTTCGCGTCCGCCGCGCGTCGTTTCGATCTGACTAAAAAAAATGCGCTCGTACAATCTGGATCGTAACAAGCGCATCATACATAACAGCAGGGGAGAAGAGACTCGAACTCCCAACAGCCGGTTTTGGAGACCGGTGCCCTACCAATTGGACGACTCCCCTAAACAACGCGCAACGTTCGTCGCACGTCGGCCGGTCGGCGTCGCAATTCTCGCGCGACGCCTCCCTGTGTAGTCATATCACTTGGTGATCTTGGTCACAACGCCGGAACCTACCGTCTTGCCGCCTTCGCGGATCGCGAAACGGACGTTCTGTTCCATAGCGATCGGGCTGATGAGCTCGACGGACATCTTAACGTGGTCGCCCGGCATGCACATCTGAACGCCTTCCGGAAGTTTGATCGTTCCGGTAACGTCGGTCGTACGGAAGTAGAACTGAGGACGATAACCGCTCATGAACGGAGTGCTGCGGCCGCCTTCCTCCTTGCTCAGGATGTAGACGTCGCCTTCGAAGTCCATGTGAGGCGTGATCGTTCCGGGCTTCGCGATAACCTGACCGCGCTGAACTTCTTCGCGCTTGATACCGCGGAGAAGAAGACCGACGTTATCGCCCGCCTGACCTTCTTCCATCGTCTTCTTGAACATTTCAACGCCGGTGCAGACGGTCTGACGAGGCTCGTCGGTAAGACCGATGATTTCGACCGGGTCAGAGACGTGAATGACGCCGCGCTCGATACGACCGGTGGCGACGGTGCCGCGACCTTCGATGGAGAAGACGTCTTCGACCGCCATCAGGAACGGCTTGTCGATTTCACGGAGCGGCTCGGGAATATCGTTGTCGATCGCGTCCATGAGTTCGTTGATGCACTTGGCGGCGGCGGGATCGTCCGGATGCTGCTGAGCCGGAAGAGCGGCGCCACGAATGATCGTGACGTTTTCGCCGTCGAAATCGTGCTTGGTGAGCAGGTCGCGAACTTCGAGTTCGACGAGTTCCAAAAGCTCTTCGTCGTCGACAAGGTCGCACTTGTTCAGGAAGACGACCAGTTTCGGGACGTTAACCTGGTGAGCGAGGAGGACGTGTTCAGCGGTCTGCGGCATGGGGCCGTCGACGGCGGAGACGACGAGGATCGCGCCGTCCATCTGAGCCGCGCCGGTGATCATGTTCTTAATGAAGTCCGCGTGACCGGGGCAGTCAATGTGAGCGTAGTGACGCTTTTCGGTTTCGTATTCAACGTGCGCAACGGCAATCGTAACGGTCTTGCTGGCGTCGCGAACGGTGCCGCCCTTAGCGATTTCAGCGTAGGACTTAACCTGAGCCAGGCCCTTGGTTGCCTGAACCGCCAGAATCGCGGAGGTCAGAGTCGTCTTGCCATGATCGATGTGCCCGATGGTGCCGACATTAACGTGCGGCTTGGTACGCTGGAATGTTTCCTTAGCCATTAAAAAATCTCCCTAAAAAGGAATTGGGACCTCAGGTCTGTATATAAAGCGAAACCGCCCCAATCAAGTCCTGTGTTCGGTTCAAAGCTGCCGATGAGATTTGAACTCATGACCTCGTCCTTACCAAGGACGCGCTCTACCGACTGAGCTACGGCAGCATCATAAGGACCTGTTCGGGGTGGCTTTATCGACGGTTGGAGCGTTGGCCCCAAATTTCCCCCGACGATGTAACGCCGTTCGTCGCGTACACGACTATTGGATCGTAAGCGGGTGAAGGGAATCGAACCCTCGTTGTCAGCTTGGAAGGCTGTCACTCTACCATTGAGTTACACCCGCGTCAATCGTACCACAACGGCGACCTTGCCGACGCCGCTAGCGCGACCTATAAAGACACTTGGCTGTCGCCGCCTGTCACGCGGATCCGACTCGCGCGAATCCGCAAGACGATCGCTGATTTTTAAAGAGTGGGGGTTGAAGGATTCGAACCTCCGAAAGCAGTGCTAGCAGATTTACAGTCTGTCCCCTTTGACCACTCGGGAAAACCCCCGTTCGGCTCTGTCTCAAGCCGTTTGTATCATATCCGACCGTCGGACTCTGTCAAGAGGGCTCAGCCACTTCTTGACAAAACTTTCCGGTCGAACGCCGACGCTTCCTGAATCCTGCGCATGATTCATACGCGCCCAACTAAAGGAAGAGCTAGCGAGGAGAATCGAACTCCTAACCTGTTGATTACAAATCAACTGCTCTGCCGATTGAGCTACGCTAGCCTCACTGACCGCAGGCAAGCGCGACTGAAAGTATTCTAGCGACCTTTTCAAGGCAGTCAAGGGTCTTTCGAAAAAAATCCTCTTTTTCCTTTTCCGGCGCCGTCTCCGTTGACTCGCCCGCGTCTTGCCCGATTTCTCGACACGTCGTCCTACAATCTTATCCGCGTTCGCCGACCCGACAAGGTATCGCCCCGTTTTTTTTCTAAAATTGCCGAGGCTTTTACCCGACGGCGCCCTTCTCTCCCCTGATTTCTTCGAATCGCGAACTGTCGCCGACTCGCTCGCTTGCGCCTCGCGACCCCTCGATGAATGAAGATCTCAATCGCTCAATCGTCCGACGCCCCTTCACCCTCTATTCGATCCGCTTCCTGAACCTATTCGCTCGCCGCGACTCCCTTATTCTCCGCGTAAACCGATTCCGTTAATACGCAATGGACGGCCCCCTGCCCTGAAAATTTGAACGCGGTCCCCTTAACAATCTTAACGAAGCGCCGTCTTTATTTACTTCTCTTTGTCGGTATCATTGATAGTCAAACGCGATCAATCCGCATTCGACCCACGACTTTTAATAAAACCGCCGCGCTCCATGAAATCGCCAAACAAATCGTCAAACAAAATTACGACTGACGCCGACGACTCCGTTCGTTTCGTCGTAGGAATCGATCTTGGCACGACCAACTGCGCCATGTGCTACGTCGATCTTCAAAACCTCGACGCGAACTCCGACTCCAACCGCATATCCCTCGTTCACGATTTCCTGATTCCTCAGGGCGTCGCGCCCAACGTCGTTGAATCGCGCGTGACGCTCCCATCCTTCTTCTCACGACTAGCCGACGCGCCGCCCCTACCGTGGCAAGAAAAGCCTCTCAAAGATTTCTCAACGCCCGCGCGCGGAACACGCGCCGTTCATGACGGGCGTGTCGGCGCCGTCGGCGCTATCGCGAGAGACTATGGCGCCGCCAATCCCGACGCGTTCGTCTCTTCCGCAAAATCATGGCTCTGCAACGCCAACGTCGACCGTTCGTCAAAGCTGCTGCCGCTCCGCGTCGCTCGCGAACAGAACGAGCGCTCTCACGACGAACACGCGACCCCGCGATGGTCGCCCGTCGACGTCAGTTCCTTCTTCCTCGCCCATCTCCGCGCCGCGTGGAACGATCGCTTCCCCGATTATCCGCTCGAAACTCAGGACGTCGTTCTCACGATACCCGCGTCCTTTGACGAAACCGCGCGCTCTCTCACGCTCGAAGCGGCCAAACTCGCGAAACTGAAACGGGTCGCGCTCGTCGAGGAGCCTCAGGCGGCCTTCTACTCCTGGCTTGAACGCCATGAAGGAGACTGGACCGACCGCGTGTCGCCGGGAGACCGCGTTCTTGTCTGCGACGTCGGCGGCGGCACGACCGACTTCGCGCTCATCTACGCGCTGCGCCGCGACGAGCCCTCCGACGACGCGTCCTCCCCGAGGGCGGCAAAAGGAAAACGCGTCAAATTCTATCGCGTCGCGGTCGGCGACCACCTCGTCCTCGGCGGCGACAACCTCGATCTCGCGCTCTGCCGTTATTTCGAGCAAAAGATTCTCGAGAAAAGGTCTACGCCCCTCGGCGCTCGGGAACGCGCGATCCTGCTGCGCGAAAGCCGCGAAACCAAAGAGGCCTTTCTGGGCGATTCCTCCGGCGTCGAAACCCGGCGCGTGTT
>CACYBR010000136.1 GCA_902772705.1 uncultured Planctomycetota bacterium | reverse complement strand
TTCGGGAGGCGTCTCGCCCATCAGGATCCGAAGAACCGTCTCAAGCGTCGGCGCCTTTTCTCCCTTTTTAGGCGCGTTGTGCGAAATCACCAGCCCCTGACCTTCGACCGTTCGAACGTCGACTTCCACGACGTCGGGACGGTAACGCAACGCTTTGACTATGTTCGCAAGCGTATTGTCCTCGCTCGTATCCCTCGCCCCTCCGGGCGCGGCAAAGCCCGCGTGCGCCGTGAAGAGGCGCGGAATACCCGACCTGAGCTCGTCGGTCTTCTCCGTTCGACCGACAATCGCGCCCGAGACGCGAGCCCCGCGCGCGTCCGAAATCGATCCTTCAAATTCAGAGAACGCAACGACCCCGCTGTTGACCCCGACGATCCCGCCGACGGCGATCTCCCGCTCGACTGACGCGTCGACCTCGATTTCGACTTTCGCCGTAATTCCGGTCGCAACGCCGCTGAAAACGCCGGCGAGACCTCCCGCCGCGCGCGTCGACGCGCTCGCGACGACCTTGCCCGAAAGTCTTAAATTCTCGATTCTGCCCCTCGCGCCAACCTGCGCAAAGAGTCCCGCGCGCCGTCCGCCAACGACGCTCAAACCGGAAATCGCTCGTCCTTTTCCGTCCAAAACGCCGTTGAACGGCGTCTCGGAACACAGCGGCGTCCAATCGTCCGCGAGTTCTATGACGTTGACAAGCCGGTAACACGCGTCGGGAGCTTCGTCAATCTTGCGAAGATCGTCCGCCGTACGAACGAGGTACGGAGCGGCGGCCGTTCCGGAGCCGTCGAGCGTCTCGCCGGCGTAAGCCGTCGCCATAACGCTGGACGCGAGGAACGCCAGCGTCCGGAGCATGAAAAGGCGTCGTTTCATCGTGTTCTCCTCATAAAAGCCTCACGATTCAATCATTCGGGCTCGCTGAAGGTATTGGGAACAAACCAGCGAGCTTTATAAAAGCGCGCGCCGTCGCGTTTGCCCACGGGCGTGTTCTTCGAGTCGCCGAAGTAAATCGTGTCGGACCACCACTCTTCCTCGGCGCGCTGAATAAGGGTCGATCCGTCCGGAGAGAGGGAAACGCTCTTGATGCGTGGAATGGCAAAAGCCGCGACGAATTCTCGTTTTTCCGGATCGAAGACGTTGATTCCGGCTCCCGTGGTCATGATCGCGTCGTAACCCGGCGCGGGATAGAGATCGTGACCGCCAGCCTGAGTTCCGGTCAGTTTGAGGCGAAAGACCTCCTTGAGGTCCGGCTCCTCCTTCGTTCCGACATACTCGTAGCCAATGAGGAGCTTGTCGCCGTGAGCCCAGAGAAGCTTGCGTTTAGCGTCCCAAACGACGCCGTGCGCGCCCGGCAGCTCAAACTTCTTAAAGACAGGCGTCGTCTCGACGGTCTCTTTCTCCGCGACGTCCTCCGGCGCGACAAAGAGCGCAAGATATTTGCCTGTGCTCGACGCGGTCACGAGATTTCCGTCGGGTAGCCGCGCGATCGAATGCGTGTTGCCTCCGGGTCGTCCGAGGAAGAGAATCTTCTTGTCGGACAGCCGAATCATCGCGGCGCCGCCGGAGGACGCGGTCACGAGAATCGCCGAACCCCCGAGCGTCGGCTTACATTCGTCGACATGATCGAACCACTTCGCCTGACTTGCAGGAAGAGCTTCGGCAGGGTCCCATTCCCAGACGACGGACTCGGGATCGTTCCAGTCGGCGCGCGTCTTGAAGACGATCACCTTATGACTGCGCTGTTCGCAGGCGATCACTTTTTCCGGAATGGTCTCGGGCGCCGCCCACTCGGCGTCAAACCGCGTCTTGAGAAGCGCGGCGAGCTCGTCGGCGCTCTTTTCCTGTCCATAGACGTTCGCAGACGTCAACGCCGTCATGAAAACGGCGGCCGCCAGAACGAGCAGCGGCGCGGTCAGAACCGCGGTCAATCTCTTCTTCGTCATTGATTTATGCTCCTTTTTGAGAACGATAACCGGCAGACGCAGTCCCAGCGCGTCTCTTCGCGTATTCTATCCTTACGTTCCTGCGGCGTCAAACAGTCGTCGCGCCGAGCTCGTCTTGCGTCGTTCAGATTTCTTTGCTACTCTAGGGACGGCGTGGCGTCGACGGAGCGCAAGCGCGCCGTTCCTAATTGCATGGAAGCCGGGAACCGATGAAAAAAAGACGTTTAGAATACAATCGCCGCGCGCGAAACGCGAGTCGTCTCGAGGACGGACAGGATTCCTTCCTTGACGTCGTGTCGAATCTTGTCGGCGTTCTCATCATTCTGATCATGGTCGCGGGCGCGCGCGTGCAGCGCACGGCGTCGGCGCCACGCCTGAGCGCGGAATCGCAGGCGTCGGAGCTCGCGGTCGACACGAAAACGATCGAGGAGCGCCGCGCGGAGAAAGAGTACGTCGCGGCGGTTGAGGAGCTCGAAAAGCTCTCCGAGGAGGTGCGGTCGCGTCAGCAGACGACGGTGGAAACGAACGAACGCGCCGAGACGCTCAAACGTCAGGCAGATCTTGCGGAACTCGAATATCGCCGCCTCGTTCAGCTCTCGGCGGAGCTTGACGCGGCGCTCGAAGGCGCGTCGCGTCAAAAGACGGCGGCGGAAAAAGAGGCGTTCGATCTTCAAAGCGCGATCTTCGAGAAAGAAAAGCGGTTCGCCGACCTCCAGCGCGAAAAAGAGGCGCTCGTCGCCGCCAGACCGAAGGCGATCGTTCTGGAAAACGTCCCCACGCCGATCTCTCAACGCGTCGCCGACGGACACGAAGGGTTCTTCTGTCTCAAGCACGGACGACTCTCCCACGTGCCGATCAATGAATTCCAGGAACGCGTCATGCTCAAGTTCAAGGGTTACCGCGGCGACATGACGCCAAGGGAGATGCAGGAAAAGATCGGGCCTGTCGACAACTACGTCTTCAACTATGACGTCGAACTCGGCGCTCGCCGCGACGGCGACGGGACGAGCTATTACTTCGAGTTCAAATACGGAGAGTGCGTTCCCACAAGCGATCTGATCGGCGAACCGGTCGACGACGCGCTCGCCAGCCGCGAATCGGTCTTCTGCCAACGACTGCTGAAATACGTCCGCGAGGACACGACGATCACGATCTTCGTCTATCCGGACTCCTACGGGTACCTCAACGACGTCAAACGATTCCTTTTCTCGCTTGGATACATGACGGCGTTGCGTCCGCTTCCCGACGGCGTTCCGATCTCGCTGTCCCCCAACGGAACCGCGTCTTCCACTTATTAGAATTCGTCCGAAAACGCAGCGTCAGCGAACGCCTGCACGCCAGAAAAAGCAGGGCGCGCGAACCCGACAAGGTCCGCGCGCCCTGTTTTATTACGACGTTCCCAGGAGTCCCGCGATCACTTCTTTGCCCGCGAGGCTCGTTTGCTCGTGCTCACACGGAAGAGGACCGAATAGAAAATCGGCACGACGAAGAGCGTCAGCACGGTCGCGAAGATCAGTCCGAACATGATCGTC